>NZ_JBILKJ010000148.1:0-6375 GCF_044376735.1 Gemmatimonas sp. | reverse complement strand
ACCCGATCGGTGGGTTGCACGTGCAGGCGGTACCGGTCAGGATGCACGTCGTGCATCGTGAGCGCCGCGCGCGCGTCGTCGCACACGGCGTCGTTCTGACACAGGATCTCCACGCGCTCGTACGGCGCGAGTGCGCGCACGATCTCCGCGTACACCCACGGGATCGGCGCGAACTTGCCGGGCCAATCGGGTTCGTGCGTGGGCCACCCGATCCAGGTGGCGTCGTGACGCTCCCACTCCGCGGGCATGCGCACCGGTCCGAGCGCGGACACCTCGATGCGATCGCTCAACGCCCCGCCAGCCAGCGCTGCGTGATCGGGCCATACGCATCGATCCGACGATCGCGCAGGAACGGCCAGTTGCGACGCGTCTCCTCGATCAGGCCGAGGTCGCAGGCGGCGACGAGAATCTCCGGGGCCGTGCCCGCCTGCGCGAGATAGCGGCCGAACGGATCCGCGATGAACGACTGACCGAAAAACTCGAGCCCATCGGTACCCGGCTCCGGCTCGAAGCCGACACGATTCGGCGACGCCACGAATACGCCGTTCGCGATCGCATGTGCGCGCTGCGCCGTGCGCCACGCGTCGACCTGCGCCTCGCCGAAGGTGGCCTTTTCGCCCGGATGCCAAGCGATGGCCGTGGGATAGAACAGCACCTGTGCGCCCAGCAGCGACGTGATGCGGGCCGCTTCCGGGTACCACTGATCCCAGCAGATCAAGACACCGATGTCGGCGTACTTCGTGCGCCACACGCGGAAACCATTGATGCCGGGATGCCGATCGTGCCGCAGGTCCTCCGTCACGTCGCCGGGCGCGAAGTAGTACTTCTCCTCGAACAGCGGATCGTGCGGGATGTGCATCTTGCGATACGTGCCCAGCACGCTGCCGTCGGCGTCGATGACGGTGGCCGAGTTGCGGTACAGCCCCGCGGCTTCGCGCTCGTAGAAGGGCACGACGATGACGACGTCGAGCTCTTTGGCGAGGGACTGAAACGTGCGGACCGTCGGGCCGTCCGCTGCCTCGGCGATGTCGAACCGCTCGGGCTTCACGCTCTTGCAGAAGTACGGCGCGTTGAAGAGCTCCTGCAGGCAGATGATCTGCGCACCTCGCGCGGCGGCTTCGCGCACACGCGTTTCCGCGCGCGTCACGTTGCTGGCGAGATCATCCGAGGCGGTATCCTGAATGACACCGATGTTCACGATGTTGGCCATCATGAAAAGTCATCGATACCCGGGCCGGGGGCAACGTGGCCCGGTCACCGTTTTTTCGCGGCGCCCTTTGGCTCAGCGTTGGCGTCCGCCGGCGTCGTCACCGTGAGCGGCTCGAGCACCGGCTGGAGATAGGCCAGGAGAATGCGACGCAGGTCATCGAGCAACGGCTTCTTCTCGGTCGCCACGGCGCGTCCACGTCGCGCCAGCAGCGACTGCCCCAGTGTTGCCGCGACCAGCGCGATGCGGCGCCGGTCGCGCGTGGCGAGCTTCGGGTTGCGCGCGGCGAAGAGCACGTCGAGCCGGTCCACGAACGACTCGAACAGCTGCGCCCGCAGGCGCGTGGGGGCCGAGCGGGTATCGTCGCCCGGGCCTTCCACGGTGGCGAAGACGCGACGGAACGCCGGGTGGGTATCGTGGAACTCCGCCAGCGGCTTCACGATGCGGTCGATCAGGCGATCGAGGGGGAGGCCGTGTGGGTCGATCGGGAAGGCGCGCTCGTGAATGGCGCGCATTTCGTCGGCGTAGCGCAGCGCGAGCGCCGCCAGCACCGCGTCGCGATTCGGGAAGAACTGATACAGAGAGCCCTTCGCGGTGCGGGCCCGGAGCGCGATGGCTTCAGCCGTGGCGGCGTGCAGCCCCTGTTCGGCGATGACGGCGGCGGCGGCATCGAGCAAGAGCTCCACGCGGGCCTGCCCCCGGGACTGACGGGGGCGCCGACGATAGGCGTCGGGTGCGGCGGCGTCGGCCGGCAACGCGGTCGCGGGTTGCCCGCCGGCCGTCGGTACCGGCTCGTCGTCGGCTGGGCGAGCGGTGGGACGGGAGGCACGTTTGGCGGGCATCGCCAACGATACCGCGGCGGCGGAACCGAAACAATGCGAGGCGAGCGTCATGAACCGGCCGCCGTCGGCGCGGCCGGCATGCGCTAGGCGCGGATGAGCAGCGCGACGACGTCCATGACATTGGTTCCGGTGGGGCCGGGGCGCAGCAGCGCATCGGCCGCCTCGAGCGGGAACCACGACCGGCCCGTGACGAGGTCGTCTTCGGGGACGCGGCCCGCACGGCGCGCCAGCGCGGGGACGGCAGCGTCCACGATAGCGCCGGCGGCGTCGGTGGGCCCGTCGCGGCCGTCGGTGCCGGCGGCCAGCAGGGTGATTTTCCACGCCGAGGCCTCGCCGTGGGCGGCTGCTTCCTCGAGCGCCAGCGCGGCCGCCAGCGCCAGCACCTGCATGCGACCGCCGCGCAGTGGCTCATCCGACCACGATGCGTCCGACGACTCGTCGTCGAGGCGCGACATCGCGCGATCGGCCGTTTCGCGCAGGTTGACCACGGGCTCGCCGCCACAGACCAACAGCGTGTCCCCCTGCACGTGGGGCGCGGTGTGCAGGGCGAGCCGCGCCAGCTGATCGCCACGTTCGGCGGCATCGCCTTCCAGCGGCACCTGTTGCACCACCACCTGCGCGACGCCCAGCGCGCGCGCTTCGGAGGCCAGGGCCTGCACCGCATCGGCGTTCCGCGCCACCAGCGTATACCCCACACGGGCGAACGCGGGGTGATCTGTCGCCGGAACGCGCGGCGGGTCGCCGTCCCCTTCGAGGCCGAGCACGGTGCCCATGACGCGCTCCACCCGCGAGCGCATGTCGTGCGCATCGAGGAGTGCGAGGAAGGTCGCGTCGTCGAGGGGATCGGGAGAGCAGGGACCTGAGCCGATCACGGCCGGATCGTCGCCGATCACATCGGAGATCGCGAACACCGGCACCTGATCGGCGCCGTGTTGCGCAAGACTCACCGCCAGGCGCCCAGCGCCCCAGCGTAGCACGCGTCGCCGGATCGCATTCATCTCGTGAATGGCGAGCCCCGACTCCAGTAGCGTCTCGGCGAGATTGGCCACGTGTGCCTGCGCGCGATCGGCGTCGCCGACCGCCTGCGACAACGCGGCGATCGGCGCCGCGCACAACGCGGTGGTGCCGCCGGAGAGTAGCACGAGTACGATGCTGCCGTCGTCGATCCGATGCACCAGATCGTCGAGCGCGTCCGCGGCATCGAGCGACGCCGGGCCCGGCACCGGATGGTCGCCGACCATGAGCATAATCTGCGACGGCAGGTCGCTGCCGATCTCACCGCGCTTCGGTTCGTGCGCGGCCACGACGAGTCCGCCGTGCACCGGGCGTTGCAACTGTTCGAGTGCGTCGAGCGCACCCGCCATCATGGCCGGCGCCGCCTTCCCGAGCGCGATCACGTACACCGGCGCATGCGTCGACAACGCTGGACGCGCCGTGAACCACGCGTGCACGGCGTCGCGCGTGCGCGGGAACGGCGCCGCGCCCTGCACCGCGGCACTGTAGAGGGCCGAGAGCAGGGCGCGGGGATGCTGCGTGGAATTCACGAGCGTAACGCCGAGCGTGACGCCACCGTGCGGCTTAGTGCGAGCTGCCAGCCTGGGTGATGGCGTTGCCGAGATCGGTGTAGGCGTCGGCCGACATCTGGTTGAACGGCGTCGCGACGTAGCTGATCTTGCCCTTCGGATCGATCACGTAGAGGAAGCGCTTGTGGTAGCCGGCACCCGCGTTCGCGCCATACGCCACACCCACCTTGCGGTCGATGTCGGCGGCGAAATGGAACGGGAACTTCGCGTCCTTGGCCCACGAGATGAGCGCCGTGTCGCTGTCGATGCTGACCCCCACCAACGTGACCTTCTTACCGCCCTGGAACGTCTGCGCGTACTTGTCGCGGTACGATTCCATCTGCACCGTGCAGCCGCTGGTGCGCGCCTTCGGGAAGAACGCCAGCACGACGGTTTCGCCCTTGTGCTCGGACAGCTTGAACGGCTTGGCGGCCACACCGGCTTGCGTGACCACGGTCACGGTGAAATCCGGCGCCATCTCGCCGACCTTGAGGGGCGTGGGTGCAGCAGCGGGAGCGGCCTGCGCGCCCGTGATGGACGGCGCGATTGCGGCAACAGCAAGCACCGCCACAAAGCGAGCGGCACGCGAGCGAATGGACATCGAGCACTCCGGAGAAGAATGGGAGGGTGACGCGGCGCACGGCGGCGCATGCCACGTACCTGGAACAGGAGGATGCTACGCGGTTTCCCGGCATCCCGCTACGTGTGGACGCGCGGGCATGTGTCGCCGGAGCGAGACGGGCCAGTGCCCCTGTGTGAGGACAACGTGATACCCCGAATGGCGGTTTCCGGGACATTTCGACCGGGAATCGGACGATTCGGCGTGGCACGCCTCCTGCACTGATACCGTGGTGCAGGACGGGCTTCGTGGAGGGGCGCGTACACCCCGTCACCGGGATTCCGGTGGCGGGGTGTTCTCCATGGTGGCTACGCGATGACCGTGAGGGCGCCGGGCTGGACACGGACCGTGACCTCGCGGCCAGGTGCCTGCTGCAACTCGCCATCCGTTTCGAATAGCGGCGGCGCCTCGAACTGCAGCTCGAACGTGTGGCTGCGTCGGAACACCACGTGCGGCGACGACAGATGTTTGCCGCGGATGGCGTTGGCGAACAGCGGCACCCGCGCCCACGGCGCGACATCACGGATGGTGATGCAATCGAGTGCGCCATCGTCGAGTTGCGCGTTCGGGGCGATGCGAAACGCGCCACCGAAGCAGCGGCCATTGGCGAACACGATCATCAGCGTCCGACGCATACCGTTGGCGTCGGTCGTCAGCCCCGCGTGGAAGCCGCGATAGCCCAGTAACGCGCCGAGGGCGGTGCTGACATAGGCGGCCGTGCCCCGCAGGAGTCCCGGCGTGCGCATGCGCTGGAGGACGTCCACATCAAAGCCGAAGCCAGCAGCGTTCACGAACGGGACATCGTTCACGAACCCCACATCCACGTGGTGCGTGGCACCAGCCGCCACGTGGGCCGCCATCCGTTCCGCATGATGCACCGGCACGGTGAGTGACTTGGCGAAATCATTGCCGGTACCGGCCGCGAAGATGGCGAGCGGCACCCGCGCGCCGCCGCGCGCCTCGCCCTCCAGCAACCCCCGCACGGCATGGCTGATGGCGCCGTCACCGCCGACCACGGCCAGCGCGCGGGCGCCGACGGCGCTGGCGTCCTGAGCGATCGCGGCCTCGTCGCCGCGCGCACGCGTCTCGTGGACGTCCACGCGAAGTCCCGCCGTCGTGAGCGCCCGGTGCGCCGCACGCGCCACACCCGCCGCACGGCCTCGGCCAGCGGCCGGATTCACCAACAGGACGATCGGTGCGGTCATCGCTGAGCCGACGTGGCCATGCGGACAACTCCATGCGCGGCGTGCGCGGTGAGGGAGGCCAGCCGAGAAACGGTCCGTGTTGCCGTCGCGTGCGGTACGTCTGGGAGTGAGCGAAAGTGGGTGAGCCTCGAGTCGTTCTTCGACTCAACACTCACCCACTTCGACTCACGACTCGATACTCACCAGATCAGTCGGCTAATGCGCCACCAGACTCCGCAGCACGTACGGCAGGATGCCGCCGTTCTTGTAGTACTGCATCTCTTCCGGTGTATCGATGCGGCAACGCGCGCTGAACGCCTTCACCGAGCCGTCCGCCGACGTCGCCTTTACCGTGAGCGTGGCCCGCGGCGTGATCGTGTCGTCGAGTCCCTCGATGTCGTACGTTTCGAAGCCCGTGAGCCCCAGCGACTGACGCGTCTCGCCGTTCACGAATTCGAGCGGTAGCACACCCATTCCCACCAAGTTGCTGCGGTGAATACGCTCGAAGCTTTCGGCGATCACCGACCGCACGCCCAGCAGCATCGTGCCCTTGGCCGCCCAGTCGCGCGACGACCCGGTGCCGTACTCCTTACCGGCAATGACGATCTGCGCGACGCCCGCTTCCTGGCGCGCCATGGCCACATCGTACAACGCTTCCGGCTCGGCGCCCGGCGCGTCGGCGGTCCACCAGCCTTCCTTGCCGCCGGTGAGTTCGTTCTTGAGGCGGATGTTCGCGAACGTGCCGCGCATCATCACCTGATGATTGCCGCGGCGCGCGCCGTACGAGTTGAAATCCTTCTTCTCGACGCCGAGCGACAGCAGATACTTGCCGGCTGGACTCGCGGCAGCGATCGAACCCGCCGGTGAGATATGGTCGGTGGTGATCGAATCGCCGAACATGCCGAGCACCCGCGCGCTGTTGATCGGGCGAATGCCCGGCGGTGTCATCGTCATGCCGTCG
>NZ_JBILKJ010000046.1:0-21263 GCF_044376735.1 Gemmatimonas sp. | reverse complement strand
CGCCGATCATGGGCTGGCCGAGAATTTCGTGCGGCAGGGGATCACCACCGTGCTGGCGCCGCTGCATTCACAGGATCAGCCGTTTCCGATGGATCAGTATCGGGCGCGGGTGAAGATGGCGCCGAATGTCGGGCTCTTCGCCGGCCACACCTGGATCCGCAAGCGCGTGATGGGTCTCGCCGACCGAGCGCCCACCGCGGCGGAATTGGCGTGGATGCGGGCGCTGGTGGACTCCGCCATGACGCAGGGCGCGCTCGGGCTGTCCACGGGGCTGGAGTACGTGCCAGCCACGTACGCGAAGGTCGATGAAGTCGCGTCGCTCGCTGAGGTGGCATCACCGTACGGCGGGATCTACGTCACCCATCTGCGCGACGAAGGACCGGCGGTGATGGACGCGTTGCGCGAAACGCTCGAGGTGGGGCGGCGTGCGCGGATCCCTGTGCAGGTGAACCATCTCAAGGTGACCGGTGCGGCGCAGTGGGGATGGAGTACGCGCATGTTGGCGCTGCTCGATTCGGCGCGGGCCGCAGGAATGGAAGTCGCTGCCGATGTGTATCCGTATACCGCGTACAGCACCTATTCCGATCTGATGTTTCCGCCATGGGCGTTGGCCGATGGCGCACCGGCCTTCGCGAAGCGGGTGGCCGACCCGGCCACCCGCGCTCGGCTGGTGCAGGAGATGCGCGTCCGCTTTCCGCAGCAGGCGGGCGCCGAGCCGTCGTCGATTCAGTTTCGTGAGGTGTCGTTCGATGCCTCGCTCGCCGGGAAGACGCTGGCCGACTACCTCGTGGCCACCGGACAGCCCGTCACGCTGGAGGCGGCCGTGGAGGCGTTGATCGCGTTGCAGTTGCGCGGCGGCTTCATTGGGATTTTTCATGGAATGGACGAAGCCGATGTGGCGCGCTTCCTCACGCATCCAGGCACCATGGTGGAAACCGACGGGGATCTCGTCACCTTCGGCCGCGGTTTTCCGCACCCACGGAGTTACGGGTCGTTTCCCCGCGTGCTGGCGCACCATGTGCGCGAACGGCAACAGCTCACCCTCGAAGCGGCGGTGCAGCGCATGACGGCGTTGCCCGCGCAGTGGCTCGGCATTCGCGATCGCGGCACGCTCGCGGTTGGGCAGCGGGCTGACATCACCGTGTTCAACGCCGGGCAGATCGCCGATCGGGCCACGTACACCGCCCCCCATCAGTGGCCCGAGGGGATCCAACTGGTGGCGGTGAACGGGACGGTGGTGTTCGAAAACGGGCGCATGACCGGCGCGCTCCCGGGCATGTTCCTCACCCGTGGGCGGGGCGCGCGGTAGACAAGCCGCCCAGCGGCGTATCTTTTGGCATCCCCACTTTCCTCTTCGTTGGAGACGCTCGCGTGACACATCGGCTGTCGTACCGCCTGACCCCCTGGTTCGCACCGCTCGCGGCCTCGGCGCTACTCGTGTTCAGCGATCCGAACGCTCGCCCGCTTCTTGGGCAGGACCGCCCGGCACAAGAGGCCGAGACGCTGCCCCTGAAAACGGCGCGCACGCACAGCTTCACGACCACGAAGGGGACGTGGCTGTCCCTCGACGTGTCGCCCGACGGCTCGCAGATCGTGTTCGATCTGCTCGGTGACCTGTACACGCTGCCGATAGCGGGCGGCAAGGCCACGCGGCTCACCAGCGGCATGGGATTCGACGCGCAGCCGCGCTACTCTCCCGACGGTAAGAAGGTCGTGTTCATCTCCGACCGCTCCGGGGGCGAGAACGTCTGGATTCAGTCGCTCGACGGCAAGGACACCACGCAGGTCACGAAGGGCAACAACAACATGTACGTGTCGCCGGAGTGGACGCCGGACGGTGCGTACGTGGTGAGTTCGCGCGGTGGCGGATTGGGCGGCGCGGCCAAGCTGTGGATGTACAACGTGAATGGCGGCAATGGCCTGCCGATCACCACCGAGCCCACGCTGCCAGCCACCCTCAAGCTGCTTGGCGCCGCCTTCGGCAAGGACCCGCGCTACATGTGGTTCGCCGCCCGCACCGGCGACTGGCAGTACAACAGCATCGGCGCGCAATTCCAGATCCATGTCTGGGACAAGGAAACCGGACGCGTATCGCAGATGACGACGCGCTTCGGCTCCGGCTTCCGCCCCACGCTGTCGCCCGACGGCAAGTATCTCGTGTACGGTACACGCTTCGAAACGAAGACCGGCCTGCGCATTCGCAACCTCGAGACGCAGCAGGAAGACTGGCTGGCGTTCCCGGTGCAGCGTGACGACACCGAGTCGCGCGCGCCGATGGATGCCTATCCGGGCTTCAGCTTCATGCCCGATTCGAAGTCGGTCGTGGTGTCGTACGGCGGTGAGATCTGGCGCGTGCCGGTCGACAAGTCGGCCGCGGCCAAGATTCCGTTCGAAGCCGATGTGAAGCTTGAGATGGGCCCCGAAGTGAAGTTTGCGTGGAAGGTCGATACGGCGGCCATGTTTGCGTCGCGTCAGGTCCGCGACATTCAGCCGTCGCCCGATGGTAAGCAGCTCGCGTTCTCCTCGTTGGGGCGCATTCACGTGATGGCGCTGCCGGGT
The DNA here is from genome assembly GCF_044376735.1 of Gemmatimonas sp. GTDB lineage: Bacteria > Gemmatimonadota > Gemmatimonadetes > Gemmatimonadales > Gemmatimonadaceae > Gemmatimonas. Next base: position 18,704 of record NZ_JBILKJ010000046.1, on the reverse strand, counting down.
GGCACCCCCACGCGTGTGAGCAAGAGCACGGCCGGCGAGTTCGGTCCGGTGTGGTCGCCCGATGGCAAGTCACTGGCGTGGGTCACGTGGGACGACGCCGCCGGCGGACAGATCGTGCGGGCCACGCTCGATGCCAAGAAGGGATGGGTCACGCAAACACTCACCACGTCGGCGGGGCTGTACACCGATCTCGCCTGGTCGCCAGCCGGCGATCGTATCGTGGCCATGCGGGCTGCTGCACGTGAAATGCAGGAGGCTGGTGCGGCGTTCTTTGGTCCGGCCGCAGCCGACATTGTGTGGCTGCCCGCCACCGGTGGTGCGCTGTCGGTGATCATGCCGAGTGGCGGACTGGGCACACCGCACTTCACCAAGGACGCGACGCGCATCTTCGCGTATGGTCGCGCCGGTCTGCAGTCGTTCCGGTGGGATGGGACCGACATCAAGACGCACGTGAAGGTCACCGGTCCCCTGCCGCCGGGAGCGGGTGGCGAGTCGGGTGCGACGCCGGCGCTCGATGCGGCGCTGGTGGAGAAGGAATCGCGGCACTACATCGGCGGCCGCGCGGCCCGTCCGTTGGGCACCGACACGCATCTCGATCCGGCTGAGCCCACACCACCGCAGCCGCCGCCGGCGTCGTTGGTGCTGATGGCGCCGAGCGGTGATCAGGCGTTGGCGATGGTGGGCATGGACCTCTACACCATCACGGTGGCGCAGACGGGCGCCACGGCGCCCACGGTAAACGTGGCAATGCCAGCCGCGGCGTCAGTGCCGGTGAAGAAGCTGAACACGATCGGCGGCGAATTCCCCACGTGGAACAGCACTGGCCGCGTGGTGCATTGGGCGCTCGGCAACTCGGTGTGGTCGTACGATCTCGATCGCGCCAAGGTGGCCGAGGACTCGGCCAAGGCCGACGCGAAGGTGAAGGCGCGGGTTCGGGCCGACACTACGAAGTCGGTGAAGGACAGTGTGGCGCGCGCCGACTCTGTCGCGAAGGCCGACACCACCAGGAAGCAGCCGCAGCCCGCGTACACGCCGGCGGAGATGAAGATCACCGTGATGGCACCGCGTGATCTGCCGCGCGGTGTGGCGGTGTTCCGCGGAGCGAAGGCGATCACGATGAAGGGCAACGAAATCATCGAGAACGCCGACATCGTGGTGCGTGATAGTCGCATCGTGGCCATCGGTGCGCGCGGTAGTGTAACCATTCCCGCCGGTGCGCAGATTTTCGACGTGAGCGGCAAGACGATCATGCCGGGCATGGTGGACACACACTACCACCCGCAGTGGCTCACGCCGCAGATCCACAACACGCAAACGTGGCAGTATCTCGCCACGCTGGCGTACGGCACGACAACCACGCGCGACCCGCAGACGTCGAGCACGGACTTTCTGGCGTACACCGATCGCGTGGAGTCGGGCGAGATGATCGGTCCTCGCATTTACACCACGGGCCCCGGCGTGTTTTCGGCGGAGCCGGTGCGCGACTACGCGCATGCGAAGGAGATCATGACGCGGTACGCGAAGTACTACGACACGAAGACGCTCAAGATGTACATGAGCGGCAACCGTCAGCAGCGGCAGTGGCTGATCATGGCGGCGAAGGAGCTCGGCATCATGCCGACCACCGAAGGCGGCCTCGATCAGAAGCTCAACCTGACGCACGGCGTCGATGGCTACCCGGGTATCGAGCACACGCTGCCGATCACGCCCAAGTTCGCAGACGTCTTCGAGTGGTACAAGGCGACGCAGGTGACCAACTCGCCCACGCTGATCGTGGAGTATGGTGGCCCGTTCGGTGAAGGCTGGTTCTACCAGACCGAAGATCTGATGAACGACGCGAAGCTGCGTCGCTTCACGCATCCGGTCGACTTCGATTCGAAGGTGCGTCGTCGCGGCGCGGGGAATGCGCCCGGACCGGCCGGCTTTGCCGTGAAAGAGGAGTACGCGATGTGGCAGCACGCCGAGGATATCGCGAAGACCGTGGCGGCAGGTGGACGCATCGGTGTGGGGAGCCACGGACAGTTGCAGGGACTTGGGATGCACTGGGAGCTGTGGCTGATTGAATCGGGTGGGCTGTCCACCCACGACGCGCTGCGTGCGGCCACGATCGTGGGTGCCGAAGCGATCGGCCTCGGCAGCGAGATCGGCTCGCTCGAAGCGGGGAAGTTTGCCGATCTGCTCGTGCTCGACCGGGACCCGCTGGTGAACATCCGCAACAGCAACAGCGTGTCGATGGTGATGGTGAACGGCCGCCTGTTCGACGGTAACACGCTGGACGAGGTGTATCCGCGCAAGAAGCCGCTGGTGCGTCAACCGTGGAGCTACACGGTACCGACGGCAGCGGCGGGGATCCGGCAGTAGGGGGTCGCCTGATGCCGAAGGGATCAAACTGAACTGATCACGCGGAGACGCGGAGAGCGCAGGGCACGCAGCGGGGACCGGTGTGGTCCTCTGCGTGCCCTGCGCTCTCTGCGCCTCTGCGTGATCTTTTCTTTACTGTCCAGAGGCAGCCTTAGTGCGTAGCGGGCTGCTCCGGCGAAAGCTGCGCCGCGATGTCCAGCAGCATCTCGTCGTTCCCACGCGCCGCGATCATCGACAACCCGATCGGACAACCCTGCAGCGTGCCGAAGGGCAGATTCACCTGCGGCAGGCCACCCAAGCCGGCGATGCACAGCAGGGCCAGTGCGCGCTCGCGAAACGCCACCGTTTCCGCCGGTGGCCGCTTCAGCAGCGGCGCGATGTCGGGTACCGTGGGAAGCAGCAAGACCGCGCCATTCACGAGCAGATCGTCCAACCGTGCGACAATCGCCGTGCGTCGCACGCGCATCGCCGCCACCTCATGTGGCTGCACTTGCGCCACCGCGGCAAAGCGCGGCCCGACCTGCGGACCGAAGGTCGGGCGCACACGCGTGATCCATGCGCGATGCGTGGTCCAGATGTCGTCGTACTGCAGCACGCGGAAGACGTCGAACCACGCCGGTAGTCCTTCGTCGCTGACCGTGATCGGCTCGCCCTCGCCAAGCAGCGCCGCGACGCGCGCGAGCGCGGGCGCGAGTGCGTCGGCGGCACCGGGCAGCGCCAGTGCGAACGCGTCCTGCGCGAGGAGCAGGCGGCCGGGTGCGGCGGCCGTACCGCCCAGCAGCACGTTGCCCACGCGCGCCAGCAATGCCGCGTCGCGCGCGAACCAGCCGACCGTGTCGAAGATCGGCGCGAGCGGGCAGGCGCCATCGAGCGAGATGCGGCCGTGCGTGGGCCGCATGCCGTAAATGCCGCAAAAGCTGGCCGGCGCGCGCACCGAGCCGCCGGTGTCGCTGCCGATCGCGAAGTCCACCAAGCCACCGGCCACCGCAGCGGCCGACCCGCTCGACGAGCCGCCCGGGACGCGGTTCGGCGCGGCCGGATTGATCGGCGTGCCGTAGTGCGCGTTTTCGCCGGTGAGGCTGAACGCCATCTCTTCGGTGTGCGTCTTGCCTGTGAGCGTGGAGCCCGCCGCGAGCAGCTGCGTGGCCACGGTGGCGGTGCTCGTTGCCTCGCCGTGCGTGGTAAACCAGTCGGGGCTGCCGAAGCCGGTGCGATGACCGGCGACATCGAAGATGTCCTTGAGCCCGAAGGTGAGTCCGTGCAGCGGTCCGCGACCAGCGCCGGCCAGCTCTACGTGCGTGTGCGTGCAGAAGGCGCCAAGGTGATCGCGTTCGAGGATGCTGTCCTGGAGTGGCATGCTAGCGCTTCACCGGCTCCGACCGCAGAAAGTCGATGCCTCCCGCCTGCTGTCCCACATCCACCGATGCCACTTTCTGGAGTGTCGCCAGATCGATCACGTCGACCGTGCCGGGCTCCGAGCCAACCCCTTCCACCGAGATGAACGCGTACCGGTCGTCGTCACTCACGGCGATGCCGTGCACGACCTTTCGGGTGGTGGGAATGCGCGCGAGTTCCTTCCCCGACACCGCGTCGAACACGGACACCGACGCATCACGCTTGTTGGTGGCGATGATCCGCGCGCCGTTGTTCGTGGTCGCCAGGTTGTACACGCCGGGGCCGGCGGCAATACGGCGCACCAGCGTCCACGACTTGGTGTCGATCTCCACCAGGTCACTCGACTTGTTGCAGGCCACCCACACGCGTGTGCCGTCGCGGGATGGCTGCGCCCACGTGGGCGAGCAGGAGATGTCCCCCGGCTTGGGGGGCTCCATGCCGTGGCCGGACATGTCGGTGGCCGCACCACCATGCCCGGCATGTTCACTCGCCCCACGCTCCGGCGGCGCACCGGTCATCCCCATCTCCTTCCCCTTGGTGAGGAAGAAGTGCCGACTCACCGACAGCGTGCTGGCATCGATCTCGGCCAGCGTTTCGTCCATCATGCAGGCCGAATAGTGCTTGGTACCGTCGCTCGACAAGCGCGACCCGTGTGGCATGGTGCAGGTGCGGATGCGCGCGATTTCCACCATCTCCTTCGCGGCAACAACCGAGACATCACTCGGCTCCATGTCGCCGTGCAGGTTGAAATTCACCACGAACACGAGCGCGCCATCGGGCGACACCTGTGCCGTGGCGGGGAAGTTGCCCAGCATCACGCTGCCGAGCTGCGTGTCGGTGGCGGCATCGTACTTCACGAGCTTTCCGAATGGCGTGCCGTGGGCGATGGTCACGAAGTACTCCTTCGCACTTGGCGTGATCGCCACGCCGTGGGGGCCAGCCACTTCCATCTTCGACCAGCCCACATACTTCTCGCGCTCCACGCGCGCACCGGTGGGACCGAAGCGCACGAGTGCCACGCGGTCCACCGATTCGCTGGCCACCAGCACGAGGTAGTCGCGCGCCGGCGGCTGTGCGCGCAGCGTGGCGCTGACGCACAGCATCGATAGCACGACCGCGGCGCGCATGGAGCGGGCACTCACGGAATGACCTTCTTCACCGGCTTGGGCTCGATGCGCACGATCCAGAGTCCGTTGTTGTCGTCGTTCACGTAGGCCAGTCCGTCTTTCGGATTCACCACCACGCCCCACGTCATCGCCGCGTTCTTCACGTGGCCGTCCATGTCGGCGGTGTTGAGATGCCCGATCTCGCGCCCCTGCGCGCGGAGGTCGCCGCGCAACTCCCCGGAAATGTCGAACACGCGGAAGCCGGCGTTGTACGCGCCCATGTACAACGAATCGCCGGCCACCCACACGTTGTGTACGCCGCCGTACTCCGGTTCATAGAACGCCACGGCCTTGGGGTTGGCGATGTCGGTCACGTCCACCACCTGCAAACGCCCGTAGGCGCGACCGGCGGCCGCGTCCTTCGTGCCCTTCGGTCCGGCGGCCGGGAAGACTTCGTCGGCAATGAACACGTAGTTCTTGTGACGCCACGCGGTGTGCGTACCGCGAATGAAGCCGGGACCACCGTCAACCTCCACCTGCTTGTACATCGCGTTCAAATCGTACTTGAACTGCGACACCTTCACCGGATTCGACGGTGAGCCGCCCTTGATGCCGTTGCCCACGTCGAGCACGATGAGGCCGTCGTTCCAGTAGCTCGCGTACAGCAGCCCGTCGCGCAGGTCGATGTCGTGCAGCGAGCGGCCGGCGTCGGGGCGTCCTTCGGTTTTCCAGCGCGCGACTTCCTTCGGATGATACGGGTCGTTCACGTCGATCACGTGCAGCGCACCCGTGCCGTCGTTGGTGAGGAAGATGAACGTGCCGTACTTGTCCTGCTTGTACACGAACGCCGAGTGCACACCGCCGGTGACACCCTCGGTGAACTCGGCGATCGGCTTCGGATGCGCCGGATCTTCCAGCGAGGCAATCACGATGCCGTTCTTGCGGTCGCTCGCCCCTTCGCGGGTGAACACCAGGAACTTGCCATCGGGGAACGTCATCACGTCGTTCACGCGACGCGTATTCGATACGATGGAATCGGTCACCTTCGGGTCGGCCGGGTTGCTGATGTCGAGCGCATACAGCACGTCGCCACCGCCGCCCGAGCCGAGGTAGGCGTGCTTGCCGTCCTGGTGAAGCCACACTTCTTCGGTGGTGAAGCGCGTGCGCGGCAGGCGACCCACCAACGACAGCGGGCGGCGCACATCGCGCGGCGCGAGCGTGATCGTGCTCTCCACGCTGCGTGCGCCGAATGACGCCGTGATCGTGTAGTCGCCGGGCTCGTAGCCCACGAAGGCGCCGTCAGCATCGATCTGCCCCTGTCCCGGCGAGAAGCTCCAGGTCGGGGTGAGCCCCGCGATCGACTTGCCGGCCGCATCCTTCGCGGTGATCGCGAAGCGCAGCACGTCGCCGGTGCGCGCCTCCACGTGGCCGGGCGTCATCGTCAGCGACGAAAGCGACGCGGCCGCCACGGTGAGCGGCATGCGCTGCGCGACACCGCCGGTGCTGGCCACAATCGCCGTCGTGCCGGCCCTGAGCGCGGTCACCAACCCGGTGGCCGTGACGCTGGCCACCGCTGGGTTCTCACTCTTCCACGTCATCCGGTCGCTGCGGGCGTCACCGTTGGCCGAGTAGGCGCGCGCCGTGGCCCGCACGCGCTGTCCCACCACCAGCCTGGGCGCGTTCGGTGCCAGTTCGATGCGTGCCGCCGGCCCCGGCACAGCGGTGATCTCGATCACCTCGAACATCGGAGCGGCGCCGGGCATGGTGGCCGTGACCGTGACCGGCAGGATCGCCGTCGAGCTGGCCGTGATCAGCCCGAGCGAATCCACCCGTCCCTCGAAACGCGCGGAGCCGCCCAACCGGTATCGCACGGTGACGCCGGAGATCACGTTGCCCTGCGCGTCGCGCGCTTCCGTGCGCAGGCGCATCGTATCGCCGGCCACGATCGTACGGCTGGCAGGCGTGATCACCAGTCGGGCAATCTTCGGCGTCGGCTGCGCCGAGCCAGCGACCAGCGGGGTTGCCAGTGCCAGCAGGAGCGAGGCGATGGTGACGGAGGGCTTCATAGGCAGGGAGGCTCGGGGGGAGGGCCAACGGTATGTTTTATCTACCACAGTCCACTAATTATGGAACCTGAGTACCCTCGCGTCGAGCGAAAGCACCCGACGTCCACCGCGCCGCGTTCGGCGGCACCGTTGGCCGTCGTCCGGCAGTCGTCCTCGTTTCGAAGACGGCTGCGGCAATTTCATTCATCTGGTGCAACCCACATGAACGTCGTGACCGTTGGACGCCGCGTTGCCCTCTGCATCGCATGGGCCTTCGCCACCGCAGACGCTACGGGTGCGCAAAGCGCGCCGGCGCGCCAGACCGAAGCCGATGCCTACACGCGCTACGAGCTGTTGGCACCGGGGTCTGCCAAGTTCCGCATCATCTACGACGTCACTGCCACGACGCCGGGTGCAGCGTACTATTTCAATCCGATCCGCGCTGGCAGCATCGCCACCGACGAACACGTCAGTGATCGCGCCACGGGGAAGCCGCTCGCCTTCGACGTCGTTGGAGCGGCCGTGGCACGCGCCGGCGGTGTACGGGTGTCGGACACCACGCAGCAGTACATCCGTGTCACGCTGGCCCGACCGGTACCCGCCAACGGCGGCGAAGCGCGCGTGCTGATCGACAAGACGTACGAAGATGCCAAGAGTTACTTCACCGACGGCACGACGATCGTGTTCAACCGTCCACTCGGCATCAAGCGTAACGCCGTGGTGCTCCCGAAGGGCTACGAACTCGAGTCGTGCAATTATCCGTCGCAGATCCTGCAGGAGGCGGATGGCCGCATCGTCATCAGCTTCTGGAATGCGACGCCGGCGGAGGCGCCGCTCGTGCTGCGGGCGCGCCCGGTGCCGACGCTCACCAATGCAACACGGACAGCATCATCCAGCGTACAGGCACGACTCGCCGAGCGTGCGATCCAATCGCGGGAGATCGTCTACTTCCTGCAGCAGCCGGAAACGCACGCGTTCGACTTGTATCACGATTTTACGGAATCGCGTGCCGGCACCGATCACTATATCAATGTGGTGCGGGCCGGCAGCCGCGTGTCAAATCCGTCGGCGCGCAATCTCGACACTGGTGAACCGCTGGCGCTCGATGTGTTGAAGGGTGCGGCGATCACCGCCGCCAAGCTCGATATCGGGGAACCGGTGACGCCGAGCACGGAGATCGTGGTGTTCCGATTTGCACCGGTGGCGCCCGGTGCCACCACACGGCTCCGCATGTCGGAAACGTACACCGACAGTGCGCGCTACCGGCTCGCCGGTGATGAGCTGGTGTGGGACCGCAGCTTCGGCCGGCCGGCCAACGCGGTGGTGCTGCCGGCGGGGTGGGTGCTGACCAACAGTGCGATCCCCGCCACGGTGTCCACCATGCCCGACGGGCGTGTGCGTCTCGACTTCATCAACCCGCGCCCGGATGACATCGCGGTGCTGATCACGGCGCGCCGCCGCTGATCCCGACGTATTATCCGCGCACGGTCGCATTCTCTTCCTTTTGCCAGTTCACGCATGCAATGGTCGATCGTCGGGCTCAACATCCTGTACGCCACCCTCGGTGTAGTGCTTATGTTCGCGGCGTATCGCATCATCGACCTGCTCACTCCGCAGGTCGACTTCGCTGAGGAGCTGAAGCGGGGGAACGTGGCGGTCGGCCTGTTCGTCGCGGCAATCTTCATCTCGGTGGCGATCGTCGTGGGTGGTGCGCTCAATTGACGCGTCGTTTGCGCTGGAGCGTGCTGGCGCTGTTCGCAGCGGCCGCGGTGCCGGTGCCGACTGCCTCGGCGCAGCCGCGCGATCCGGCCGACCGCTACGACGACACTTTTCGGAAAGCCGCGAAGCGTTCCTTCGGACCGGCCTTCGACTGGCGCGTGTTCAAGGCGCAGGGGATGGCCGAGAGCAATCTGGATCCGCTGGCGCGGAGTCGCGTCGGCGCGCGCGGACTGATGCAGCTCATGCCGAGCACGTATCGCGAGATCGCGTCCGAGAACGCCGATCTCGCGATGATCAACAATCCCGAGCTGAACATCGAGGCCGGCATCGCGTACGACCGACGGCTCTGGTTACGCTGGGAGAATGATTCCGTGGCCGATGACCGGCGACAGTTCATGTTTGCCAGCTACAACGCCGGCCGCGCCACGCTGCTGGCTGCGCAGCGGCGCGCACGGGAGCGTCGGCTCGATCCGCGGCAGTGGCGGAACATCGAGAAGATCGCGGCGTCGGTGCCACGCTGGCGTCACCTGCAGACGCTGGACTACGTGCGCAAGATCGACATCAACGTCGCGCGGCTCGACGATCGTGGCCGCATCACGAAAGCCGGTACAACGGCACGCGGGCTGAAACGGTAGCCTCGACGTGTCCTTCCCTCAACGCCCTCGCCCATGACTGCACCTGCCCACGATCGCGAGCTCGTGCTCACCCGATTCATCCCTGCGCCGCCGCATCTCGTGTATCGGGCGTGGACCGATCCGGCGCTGGTGCTGCAGTGGTTCACGCCGGCGCCGTGGAAGACCACGAAGGCCGAACTCGACGTGCGTCCCGGCGGCTCGAACCTGATTATCATGGAAGGACCCGAGGGACAGGTGGTGCCCAACCACGGTGTCTATCTCGAGGTCGTGCCCAACGCGCGACTGGTGATCACCGACGCCTTCGTGGCGGCGTGGGAGCCGTCGGACAAGGCGTTCATGACCACGGTGCTCACCTTCGAGCCCGAGGGTGATGGCACCCGATACACGGCGCGCGTACGGCACTGGTCCGTGAGCGACCGCGAAGCCCACGAGGAGATGGGGTTCCACCACGGCTGGGGTGCCGCCACGGATCAACTAGTCGCCGCGATTCTGCCGCTGGTGAAGGCTGTCGACGCACCTACGGCATGATGCCGATGGCGGTGCCCAGGCGGACGGCCAGCCGTGTGGACATCGACAGCTCCGACCAGGTGTGATGACGGGCAGCGGCAGCGCCTAGCGGCGCGGCTTGCGCGCCCCGGTCCATACGACGATCGATCCGCAGCCGTTTCGCGAGTCGAATTGTGGCGGCACGCTCGAGGTGCGTGAGTAGACCTCGACCGCCATGACTTCCTGTGAATTCACGATCGCGTCGAGATTGCCATCGGGCACCGGTACGTTCATGCCGTTCAGGAACACCGCCGGGGCACAGGTGCCCGCATTCCCGCGCATGAGCACCCGTCCCTGCGCCGACTGGCCGCTGGCGATCGAGATGCCGGGCACCGTGCGGAAGATGTCGGCCATGAAGATCGGCGAGCGCGTGTTCAGCTGATTCTCATCGATGAACGAGCCGAAGCCGGCGCGACGACGCTTCTCGAACTCGGCCATCTGCACCGAAACGCGGTCGCCGCGTACGCGCATGGTATCGACCGTCGCGACCAGCGCTTCGAGCGTGATGTCGGCGATCGCGGTGTCAGCGCCGGGCACGTCGACCACGATGCGCATGGGCTGATATCCGATCGCGCGTGCCTCCACCATCTGCGTGCCGGTTGGCAGTCCATCCAGCGCGTACTTCCCGTTCGTCGTGTTGGTGCCGTTGCCGCTGGCCCCCCAGAGCACCACGCGCGCACTGGCGATCTCTTTACCACTCGCACTCTTGACGGCCCCGCGCACCGCGCCCGTGCCCTTGCTGGTACTGCCGATGAAGAGATCGCGCACCAGCAGGCCGCTGCGCGGGACGCGCAGCTCAATGAATCCCGTGGAGTCGGCACCCGCATAGGCGCGCGCCGTGACCGGCGCATTGCGTGGCACTCCACAGAGCGTGAAGAGGCCCTCGTCGGTGCTGCTGCCGAAACGTGACGGATAGCGCCGCTCCACGCCGCGCGCCCCCACTGTGACTTCGGTGTACTGGGCCCGCACGCGTGCCGCCGGCACCGGCTGGCTGGTGGCGGCGGTACGCACGAAGCCCATGTAGAGCCCCATCGGCTGCTCCGGATCACCCGGCCCGCACCGTTTGGTGATGATCGTCTCGGCCGACGGAATGGTCAGTGGCACCTCGAGCGTATCCGGCGTCGTGATGTTCACGCGAAAGAGCGGCGCTTCAATCGCCAGCTGGTCGAGCCGCTGATGAAAAAATCCGATCAGATACGTCCCGACGGCCACGGAATCGATCGTGAAGCGTCCGTTGGCGGCGGTGATGGCGGTGCGCACGTTCGACGGATTCGCGGCGTCCACCAACTGCACGGTGGCCCCACCTAACCACTGCGTGGCGGCACTGTCGTACACGGTGCCGACGATGCGCGCGCGAAGCGCCGGTGGCGGCGTCGGCGCCGGCGTCGCCGAACGCACCTGCGCCGCGAGCACCGCTGGGGTAGCGAGCATCAACACGAAAAGGGATCGGAACATCGGAGACATGGACGAAGAGTCGTGAGCGACGGACGAGGACAGAACGCGAACGTAGTACCGACATACCCCCAATGCTCCACGTGGGCGCCGCCGGGGGTGTTGGAAAGAAACGGCCCGGGGCGCACCGTGGCACCGCCGAGCAGCACACGCAGGTGACTCGTCGCCTTCCACGCGGCGGTGAGATCCACTTCGTCGGCCACATGCCGCGCCGTCGAGCCGCTGGCGGCGCGAAAGAGCGCATTCTGTTTGTTGTACACGCCCTCATCGAGCCGGCGGCGGTCAAACCGATACCAGGCGCCGCGCAGCGAGAGGGAGGGCAGGGGATCCCAGCTGCTGATCGCGTGGACCTCGGTCACGTTGGGACGGCCGATGACGTCGGCGAAGCCGCCATGCTGGTGCGCCGCCGGGTACAGCACCGCGAAGGCTTCGTTCCCCGCCGTGAGCGGGCGGTCGCCGCTGGCCTGCTCGAGCCCGAGGGCGAGCGACGGAAGGCCGCGCACCCGGCGCCATTGCAGCTGCGTCTCGGCCACCCAGAACCACGCCTGCAGCTCGCGCGCGCCGGCATGCCCGCGTTGCAGCGCGCCCTCAACCTCCACGGACGTCACGAGCCGCGACGTCGCGGGCGTGCCGAACTGCCACAACGTCCGCGCGCCGCTCGTGAGGCGCCGCGTGAGTGCCGAGGGCGTGCGAACCGTTTGCTCGTACCAGTAGCCGTTCCATTGCGTCGGCAGGCCGCGGGCGAACCGCGCCGCGCCGGGGGCGGACCCGAGGGACAGCGTGCGCAGCCGGGCCGTGCTGTCGGCGCGATTGCCGCGATCGAGCCGCACGATCATCGGCCGGATATCAGTGCCTTCGAGCACCAACCGGCCCCGCACGAGCTGCGCCCGCGTGCCCGCCGAGCCGCGACGCGTGTTCGCCCAGTCGGGGACCCCCACCAGTCGCTCGCGGTTCAGCGACACCTCCTGACGGCCGTAGCGCACGAATGAGCGCCCGTACCCGAGGTCCGCGTAGAGATTCTGAATGTCGTGCCGGTCGCCATCGGTCGGTCGCGTCCCTCCCGGCAAGGTGCGACTCAGCGCCTGCGCATCACGCACTTCGGTGAGCACGCGCCCGTGGAGCCGCTTGGCGTGTCCGGCCTGCAGGTCGGCACCGACCATGAGTCGCGTGAGGCCAAAGTCGTCGTGCAGCGGACCGAGGTTATAGGCCCGCATGAACTCCTCGCGCCAGCGCGCCTGACCGGAGAGCGTCAGCGTCAGTGGCCATCCCGTATGGAGCGGCATCGCCTTGAGCCGATCGCTCCACTCCCGCGTCGGGGCCGGCGCACGGCGTGCAGTCCGTGTCGCGGTCCGGGTCGCGGGCGACTGGGCATGCAGCGCGCCGACGGCGAGCAGCAGGGCCCCGACGACAGCGCCTGAAAAGTGGACACGGCAGACCATGGGGGACGATACTCCGTCGGCCACGAATTGGCGCGCCCGGGGTACATTTCCCCCAGAGAGCCGTTCATTCCCGCCCGACTTCGCCCGCCTTCGATCGTGAAAACTTCGCCTTTCGTCCGCCTATCCGTGTCGGCGGTGCTCATCAGCGCCGCGTGTGCGTCCGCCGCCCAGACCGCACGCGGTCCGGTGGCCGCCCCGACCGCGCGCCGTCCGGAGCCGGTCACGCCGATGATGGAGATCGCCGCGGCGCCGAAGCATGCCGCGGCCGATTCGGCGTGGGCCGACTCGGTGCTCGCCACGCTGACGCTTCGGCAGAAAGCCGCGCAGATGGTGTGGATCTGGACGCTGGGCGACTACACCGCCACCGACGCGGCCGCGTACACGAACATCGAACGGCTGATCCGCGAGCAGGAGCTCGGTGGCATCATCGTGTCGGTCGGTGGGCCGCTCGACATTGCCGCGAAGGTGAACGCGCTGCAGGCGGTGGCCAAGTTGCCGCTGCTGGTCGGCGCCGATCTCGAGACCGGTGCGGCGTTCCGCGCCCGGGGTGGCTGGTTCCTGCCGAACGCGATTGAACTCGGGGGGGCGACGTCGTTCCCGTATCAGATGGGCATCGGTGCGTCGCGCGACACGATGCTCGCCTACGAGATGGGGCGGGTAACGGCGATCGAAGGGCGTGCGATGGGCATCCACATGGCGTTCGCGCCGGTGCTCGACGTGAACAACAATCCGAAGAACCCGGTGATTGCGGCCCGGTCCTTCGGTGAAGATCCCGAGCTGGTGTCGCGCATGGGGGCGGCGCTGGTGCGCGGGATTCAGGAACATGGGATGCTGGCCACCGGCAAGCACTTCCCGGGACACGGGGATACCGAACAGAACTCGCACCTCGAGCTCTCGCGCGTGAACGTGTCGCGCGCGCGGCTCGACAGTGTGGAGCTGCGGCCGTTTCAGGCCGCGATCAATGCCGGTGTCCGCGGCATGATGACGTTCCATGGCGACCTCCCGGCGCTCGACACCACGCACACCGCGGCGACACTGAGCGCGACGGTGATGACCGATCTGCTGCGTACGCAGATGGGGTTCAACGGCCTGCTGGTGACCGACGCACTCGACATGAACGGCGTGCTCGGGAACATGACGATGGCGGAAGCCACGCAGCGCGCCGTGATCGCCGGCAACGATGTGCTGCTGATGCCCAGCGATGCCAAGGTCGCGATTCAGGCGGTGGTCGATGGTGTGGCGTCCGGGCGGTTCACCGAAGCGCGCATCGATGCCTCGGTACGGAAGCTGCTGATGGCGAAGCACGAGTTCAGGCTCGACCGCGATCGCTTCGTGAGCGTGGAAGGGGTGCGCGCGCGCGTTGGGGTGGCGGCCAACGTGGCGCCCGCTCGCGTGGCTGCCGAGAAGGCGATCACCCTGGTGCGTGACACGCTCACGCTGGTGCCGTTCAAGCTGCCGGCTGCCAGCCGGGTCGTCAGCATCACGGTCACGCCGCGCGTCGATCTCAGTGCCGGTCGCATCTTCGATGCGGAACTCAAGGGGACCTTCGCCAACCTGCTGTCGCTCACGCTCAGCCCGGAAACCGTGGCCGACAACACGGCGGGCGCCGCGGCCGGCGGCACGGGCGCCTACAAGATCAACCCCGAGCCGGCGCTCTTGCCGGCGTCGGTGGACAATGCTCTGGCCATCGCGCGCGGCGCCGATCTCGTGATCGTATCGAGCTATATCGGGGCGAGCAGCAACACCGCGTCGATGGTCGCGACGCGAGGTCTGCCCGAGCTGCTGAACGGCCTGCGCGCGGCGAACACGAAGGTGGTGCTGGTGTCGTTCAACAATCCGTATCTGCAACTCGGCTTGCCGCTCACCGAGGCGCATCTGATCGCGTGGAGCCCGTGGTCGCCGTCGCAGCGCGCGGCCGCGCGGGCCCTGCTGGGCAAGGCACCCATCACCGGACAGCTCCCGATCACGATTCCCGGGGTGGCGCCGTTCGGCGCCGGCCTGCGTCGCTGATTGCGTCCATTCGACTCACTCACCACTCGGAATCCGCCATGCGTTCTTCATCGCGTCTCGTCGCCGTCGCCGCGGCGTCGCTCATCGCCGTCACCACCTCGGTGGCCGCTGCCGCCCAGCGCCTCGCCGTCGATTTGACCGGTAACTGGACCTTTGAAGTCGTCACCGAGAATGGCACCGGCATGTCCGCCGTCGCCATGACGCAAAAAGGCGACTCCCTCGCCGGCACGTACACGTCGGGCCGGATGGGCACGCTGCCGTTCAAGGGCCTCGTCAAGGGACAGACGTTCACCTTCGCCGCCAGTACGTCGGGGGGCGCGACCTTCACGTTCAGCGGCTCGATCGTCGATGCCGATCACATCAAGGGCGATCTGGACTTCGGTGGGCAGGGCGGCGCCACGTTCAGCGGCACGCGCCAGAAGTAATGGCGTCGGCGGCGCGCTACCGTCGCGCGCCGCGCACCATCTCGTCGATCGCCCGCGCCACATCGGCGGCGCGTTCTTCGTGCAGCATCGTGCCGCCAGGGCGCAGCGTGTCGAGGGCGAACCGCGGCACGTGCCGTTGCAGCATGAGTACCTGCGCCGCACTGGGCGCGCTCGCCGATGGCTTGTCGCCCACCAGCAGCCGCACCGGCACCGTGATCCGCGCGAGCCGTGATGCGATCGGAAACGGTTCCACCGCGGCCTGCATCGCGCCGAGGGTTCGAAGGAGGCCGCGCAGGTCATGCTCGATCGGTGCGACGTATTGCTTTACAACCTCGTCGGTGAGCCAGCGGTCGTCGGCACTCTGATCGCGCAGTGCCGATACAAACCGTCGCTTGGCGAAGCCGCGGCCGATGGGGTTGTCGAGCAACGCGGCAAAGGTGAGTGCGGTGCGAACGCCGGGGGTGCCCTGTTGGTCGATCGGGCCTCCCGCGATGGAGATCACGCCACCGATGCGCGAGGTGTCGGTGGCGGCGAGGTGGAAGGCGATGGTGGCACTGGTGCCCTGCGCCGCCACGATCACCGGCACGCCGGCCGGTAGCTCCTTCTCGAGCACGCGCCCGATTCTGGCTGCCTGCGCACTCAACGTGTAGTCGGCGCCCTTCGGTCGGGTGGAGGCGCCCATGCCGAGCGGATCGATCACGAATGGTTCGATCCCGCGAGCCTGGAGCCCCCGCACCACGCTGCGCATCGAGAACGCCGATCCCACGGGACCCGGCAACAGCAATACCGCCACGTCGCCGCGCGTCATGCCGACCGCACCGCCGCTCACACTCAGCGTTTCGGCGGGCGCCACCGCCACGCGTCGCTCCCCGGGCGCCGGCGTCGGTCGTGCCACGGCGACCTCGCGCCCGGGCAGCACCAGTCCGAGCACCATCAGCGCGGTTGTACGGAAGTCAGCAGGACGGGTGGGCACGGATATTCAGGGAGGAGTGAGCGAACGGCGAACGACGGGCCTTGGCACGAACGGCCGGCTCGGACCACTAACGCGTCTTGAAGGCGCCGATCGCGTTCCGCGTGAAGTCGGAGAGCACGAGCGTGCCGCTCATCGATGCGCGCTCGGCCAGCAGCGTATCCCACTGTTCCGTGCCCGCCCAGAACACACGCTTGAGCATCGCCATCGCCTCGGGGTTGGACGCCGCGAGCGTCGTGGCCAAGGCGGTGACGGCGTCATCCATGGCGGTGACGTCGTCGAACAGCTTGGCGTAGAGCCCATGCCGTTCACCCCACGCCGCATCACGCCAGTCGGCATCGACCGACATGGCCCCGAAGGCGGCGAGGCCGATCTTCTTCTCGATCACCGGACCCACCACGAACGGACCGATGCCCACGGCCAGTTCGCTGAGCTTGGCCGACGCCTTGGACACCGCCATGCTGAAGTCGGAGGCGGCGATCAGCCCCACCGCGCCGCCGGCGGCTTTACCGTGTACCCGGCTGATCACGAACTTGGGCGCTCGGATCATGGCCAGGATCACACGGGCGAACCCGCTGAAAAACTCCTGCCCCTGTTCCGGACCGGCGATCGCGGTGAGTTCGTCGAACGACGCACCAGCGCAAAACGGACCGGTGCCGCCGCTCTGCAGTACGATCACGCGCGCGGCGGGATCGGCGCCGACCGCGGTGACGGCGGCCGCGAGATCGCGCAGAATCGCACTCGGCAGCGCGTTGCTCTTGGGATGGAAGAATTCGATACGGCCGATGCCGTTTTCGATAGCGGTACGGACGTAGCCGTCCGGACTGTCGGCGGGGCGGGGAGCGTCTGTCGTCATGCGCGGAAACTAGCGAGGTGTTCCGATTGTCGAACCCCGTTTGCGGTGGGTACATTCCAGTCATGGACCAGAACCCAACCGTCCCGACCGAGGATCCGGCCCTCTTGGCTGCCTTCGAAGCTCGCATCGCCGCCGGCGAAAGCATCGAGCCGAAGGACTGGATGCCGGAGCGCTATCGCAAGCAGTTGACGCGGATGATGTCGCAGCACGCGCACTCCGAAATCGTCGGCATGCTGCCGGAAGGCAATTGGATCACGCGCGCACCGTCGCTGCGTCGCAAGATGTCGCTCATCGCCAAGGTACAGGACGAAGCCGGGCATGGGTTGTACATCTACTGCGGCACCGAGACGCTGGGCGTCGATCGCCACGATCTGGTCGAGGCGCTGCTCGACGGCCGCGCCAAGTACTCCAGCATCTTCAACTATCCCACGCTGTCATGGGCCGACATGGGCGTGATCGGGTGGCTGGTGGATGGTGCCGCGATCGTAAACCAGACCGTGCTGGCGAAGGCCTCCTATGGCCCGTACGCCCGCGCCATGGTCCGCATCTGCAAGGAAGAAAACTTCCATAAGCGTCAGGGCTACGAGATCTGCTCGGTGCTCGCCAACGGCACGCCGGAGCAAAAGGCCATGGTGCAGGAGGCGTTCAACCGCTTCTGGTGGCCGTCGCTCATGATGTTCGGTCCGAGCGACACCGATTCGCCGAACAGCGCCGAGTTGCTCAAGTGGCGCGTGAAGCGGAAGACGAACGACGAACTGCGGCAGCGCTTCGTGAATCTCACGGTGCCCCAGGCCATCGCGATCGGCATCACGGTGCCCGATCCCGATCTGCATCTCGATGCGACATCCGGTAACTGGGAATTCGGCGAAATCGACTGGAGCGAGTTCTTCGAAGTGCTCAAGGGCAACGGCCCATGCAATCGCGAACGGCTCGAGGCGCGCCGCAAGGCGCACGACGAGGGAGCTTGGGTGCGCGCCGCCGCGTCGGCCTACGCCGAAAAACAGCAGGCACGTACCTCCACGGCTGCGGCCTGAGGCGCGGATTCACATCATGGCAGACAGTCAGTGGCCCCTTTGGGAAGTCTTCACCCAGCCCAACAAGGGTGAGCCGTTCGAACACGCCGGCAGTGTGCATGCGCCCGACGGCGAGCTCGCGCTACAGAATGCCCGCGATGTCTACGCCCGTCGCGGTGAAGCGGTGAATCTGTGGGTGGTGCCGAGCGCCGCAATCGTGGCCTCGGCGCCGTCGGATGCCGGTCCGTTCTTCGACCCGGGCAACGACAAGCCGTATCGTCATCCGCAGTTCTACATCGCGCCGCGCGGCGTGCGCATCTTCTGAGTCGCTGATGACCGATCCGTCGTTCCAGGTGGCCGCCCCGCGTACGACGCCGGTCGCCAATCCGCTGTTCGAGTACCTGCTGCGCCTTGGCGACGATCGTCTGGTGCTCGGGCATCGGCTGTCGGAATGGTGTGGCCACGGGCCGATCCTCGAGGAGGACATCGCGCTGGCCAACATCGCGCTCGACCTGATCGGTCACGCCAACTCGTTGCTGGCGCTCGCCGGGGAAATCGAAGGGCAGGGGCGCGATGCCGACCGGCTTGCGTACTTCCGCGATGCTGTGGCGTACCGCAATGCCTTGCTGGTCGAAGTCCCCAACGGCGACTTCGCCGTCACGATGGTGCGGCAGTTTCTGTTCGATGTCTACAGCGTGCTGTTGCTCGACGCCCTCTCGCGCTGCGAACACG
>NZ_JBILKJ010000147.1:0-6474 GCF_044376735.1 Gemmatimonas sp. | reverse complement strand
GCGCTGATAGTTTGGGCGACGCGCGGAGGGCGACGGGGCAAACACGCGTATCTGGCAACCCCACGGGTTGGTCAGCGCGGTTCGCCGTGTCGCCCTTCACTTTTAGCGCCGTTCACCTTCGCGCCCCTAATTCTTAGCGCCGTTCACTCTTAGCGCCGTTCGCCCGTAACGCCCCCGCCGTTTGCCCGAACCCCCCGAGACGCTACTCTTCCTCACTCTCATGTCTCATTACGACGAACTCGGCGGTGAGACCGGCATCCATGCCTTGGTCGATCGCTTCTACCATCTCATGGACACCGCCCCCGAAGCGGTGAACGTGCGGGCGCTTCACGCCAGCAGCCTCAAGGTCTCTCGCCACAAGCTCTTTTTATTTCTGACCGGTTGGACGGGCGGGCCGGATCTGTACGTGGAGCAGTTCGGCCATCCGAAGCTGCGGATGCGGCATTTTCCCTTTGCCATCGGCGCGCGCGAGCGGGACGAGTGGCTGTGGTGCATGGATCGGGCGCTGGCCGAGCATGCGATGTCCGAGGAGCTCCGCGGATATCTCACGCTCCGCATGCATCAACTGGCCGATCACATGCGCAACCAACCCGAGTAGATCAGAACCCGTTATGCGCATCGTGGCCGGGAAGTTCGCAGGACGACACCTCACCTCACCCAACGATTTCCGGGTGCGCCCCACGGGCGAGACGGTGCGCGTCGCCCTCATGCGCCTGCTGCGCAATGATCTCGAAGACGCTCGCGTGATCGACCTGTTCGCCGGCACCGGTGCGCTGGGCCTTGAGGCGCTCTCGCGTGGCAGCAAGTACGTGGACTTCGTCGAGTTTCGACCCTCGAGTCTGCACGCGCTCAAAGCCAACATTGCCGCCCTCGGCGTTCGCGAGAAAACCCGCGTGTACAAGAAGGACGCGCTCCCGTTCGCGGGGGCCTTGCCGTCGGGGAAGTTCGACATCGCCTTCGCCGATCCCCCCTATGAATCGAAGATGCTCGACCGGCTCATCGAGAGCTGGCACCGGCAGAAGTTCTCGACCATTCTTGCGATCGAGCATGCGCGTGTGCACGTGCTCCCCACGATCGTGAAGCCGCAGCACACACAGGTCTTCGACGACAGCGCCATCTCGGTGTACCGCCTGTAATTCCCACCCGCTGCTCTCTCTCCAGCCCCTCCCATGCGCTCTATGCTCCGCTCCGTCCTCGCGGCGACCCTGCTGCTCGCGCCCGTCGTCGCCACGGCACAGCCATCGAAATGGAAGAAGCAGGCCGACCGTGTCACGATCATGCGCGATCAGTACGGCATCGCCCACGTGTACGGTAAGTCCGATGCCGACGCTGTGTTCGGCATGGTGTATGCGCAGGCTGAAGACGACTTCAATCGCGTGGAGACGAACTACATCACCGCGATGGGTCGCACGTCGGAAGTGGAAGGCGAGGGGGCGCTCTGGCGTGATCTGCGCATGAAGCTCTTCATCGACACGCTCGACATGAAGGCGAAGTACGCCGAGAGCCCGGTGTGGCTGAAGGCGCTGATGAACAGCTTCGCCGATGGCCTCAATTACTACCTGGCCACGCACCCGCAGGTGAAGCCGAAGCTGCTCACGAAGTTCGAGCCGTGGATGGCGCTCACGTTCACCGAAGGCAGCATCGGTGGAGACATCGCCGGTGTGAACGCCGGCGGCATCGAGCAGTTCTACGCGCCGCGTATGGGGATGACGCCCACCGGTCCGTCGCGGGAGGAGCTCGACGCCGAGTTCGAGCCGCGGGAGCCCACGGGCTCGAACGGCTTCGCTATCGCGCCGAAGAACACCGCCAACGGCCATGCCCTGCTGATGATCAATCCGCACACGGATCACTACTTCCGTCCGGAAATCCACGTGACCAGCGAGGAAGGGCTCAAGGCCTACGGTGCCGTCACGTGGGGACAGTTCTTCATCTATCAGGGTTTCAACGACAAGAACGGTTGGATGCACACGACCGGCGGCGGTGATGTGGCCGACGAGTATCAGCTCACGGTCACCGAACGCGACGGGAAGGTGTTCTACCAGTACGCCGGCGGCGAGCGCGAGATGACGGCGAAGCGCATCGTGCTCCCCTACAAGACGGCGGCAGGGCTGCAGCGCAAGACGGTCACGGCGTACTTCAGCCATCAGGGGCCGATCATTCGCAGTGACAAGGGCAAGTGGGTGGCGGTGCGTCTCATGCAGGAACCGATCAAGGCGCTGATGCAGTCGTTCGGCCGCACGAAGACGAGCGATTTCGCCAGCTACAAGAAGGTCATGGAGCTGCGCACGAATTCGTCGAACAACACCGTATACGCCGACGCGAACGGCACGATTGCCTTCGTGAATGGCGACTTCATTCCGAAGCGCAATCCGAAGTACGACTACACGCGCCCGGTGGATGGCGGCACGCCGGACACGGAGTGGCAGGGGCTGCACGCGATCGAAGAAACGATCATGGTCACGAATCCGGCCACCGGCTGGCTGATGAACACGAACAACTGGCCGTTCACCGCGGCCGGACCGAACAGCCCGAAGATCGGCGACTATCCGAAGTACATGTCGCAGTACCAGGAGGAGAACGCGCGCGGCGTGCACGCGATTCGGGTGCTGAATGGCCGCACCGACTTCACCGTCGACAAGCTCATCGCCGCGGCGTACGACAGCTACCTCCCCGCATTCGATCAGAGCATCCCGCCGCTGGTGGCGGCGTGGGATGCGCTGCCGGGCGCCGATACGCTGCGCATCAAGCTCGCCGAGCAGATCACGACGCTGCGCAACTGGGACTATCGCTACAGCCTCACGTCGGTGGCGATGTCGCTGGCCAATGCGTACGGCGAGGAGCTGGCGCGCGCCACGCGTGGAAACCGTGCCGCGGCGCGCGACAACGCCGCGATGCTCGGTGCACTCGCGCGCAGCGCCGACAAGCTGGCCGCCGACTTCGGCACGTGGAAGACGCCGTGGGGCGAGATCAACCGGTTCCAGCGCCTCGATGGGCGCATCGCGGCGGTGTATGACGACGCGAAGCCGAGCATTCCGGTGCCCTTCACCTCGTCGAACTGGGGCTCGTTGGCGGCGTTCTCGCAGAATGGCGTGCGGTCCACCAAGCGCATCTACGGCAACCGGGGCAACAGCTTCATCGCCGCCGTGGAGTTCGGTCCGCGCATCGTCGCCAAGACGTCGCTCGCTGGCGGTGTGAGCGGTGATCCGGCGTCGCCGTACTTCATGAATCAGGCCGAGGACTACGCGAAGGGGCAGTTCAAGTCCGTCAACTACTATCGCGACGACGTGGAGAAGAACGCCAAGCGCACGTACCACCCGGGGCAGTGACGGTGCTGGCGGAGACTGCGCTGCGCCCCGCGGCGGCCATCGACTTCGGCGCCAGCAACACCGACGTGGTGGTGCGTGATGGTGGAGCGACGCGCCATTGGACGCTGCCCAGCGAAGGGCAGCCCGATGAAGCGCGTGTGCGCCACGTGCTCCACGCGGGCGGCGTGTCGCCGCGCGATGTCGAGTGGATTGCGGTGACCGGCGGCAATCGCACGATGCTGCCCCCGGCCATCGACGATCGTGTATTACATCGGGTCGATGAAGTGCGCGCCATCGGGCGCGGCGGTCTCGCGCTGGCGCATCTCGAGTCGGCGCTGGTGACCAGCGCCGGGTCGGGGACGGCGTGCGTGGCGGCCACCCCGGCCGGTGCGCACCACGTGACCGGCACCGGTGTGGGTGGCGGCACGCTCGTGGGGCTCGGCCGTCTGCTGCTCGATACCGTGGATCCGCGCGAGATCGACGCGCTCGCGCAGGGCGGGTCGGACATGACGCACAATCTCACGATCGCTGAAGTGCTGGGCGGTGCGATCGGCAGTTTACCGCCCGAAACGACCGCCGTGAATTTCGGCCGTGTGGCCCGGCACCCGGTGAACGCGTCGCGCGAAGACACGGCGGCCGCGCTGGTGAACATGGTGGGGCAGGTGATCGCCGTGATCGCGATCAACGCGGCCCGTGCGCAGCAATTGCCACACGTGGTGATCGTGGGCCACCTGACGGATCTCAAGAGTATCCGTCGTACCTTCGGCCTCGTGGCCAAGTTTTACGGCGCCACGATTCTCACGCCCGACGACGGCGGATCGGCCACGGCCATCGGCGCCCTGCTCTCGACCGAGCAGCAGCTGCGCACCGGCGCGTAGTCTCTGCGCGAGAGAGGAGCTGCGTGTCTTCGCCGACGACGGCCAACGCATGGTGATGCCTCTGCACCACGCCCATGTGCGACCGCCGCACGGCAGCAGGGTGCTCGAGGTCGGTCACCAGCGAACCCGAATGGGACTCAGCCGTTCCCCAGTACCAGTGTCTCGTGCCGGGGTCGTCGAAGTTGACGGTCGTCGTGACGAGGCGAAGCCCCAGAACGCGTGACATGGAAGTCGACGGTGCGCTGTGCAGTGCTCGCCACGAGGGTGAGGTGGTGCAGGTCGAGAACGGCCGCATTGCTGGTGTGCACGGAACGATCTCCTGTCCGACGGTGGCTTGTAGCTTACCGCTAAGATACCAGAGATAGCCTTCGCGTTTGCAAGCGCTGCAGCTGCGGATTACTTCTCGGATATGACGCTGCCCTCACCTGCGCCGCTGCCGGCCGGCCTGTCCGCCGTTTTCGATACCGTTCGGCCATTGGGCGCCGGTGGCATGGGCGTCGTGTGGCTCGTGCGCGACCGCTTTCTCGACCGTCTGGTTGCGCTCAAGGTGCTGCAGGCCGACCGGTCGGGGCCGGAGGAGCGCGAGCGCTTTCTCCGAGAGGCACGTACGAGCGCACGGCTCGAGCATCCGAACATCATCAACGTGTACCGCGCCGACGAGACGGATGGTGTGGTGTGGTTTTCGATGCGCTTCATCAACGGTGAATCGGTAGGGGACCGGCTTCGCGATCGCGGGCCCATGCCCGTGGCGGACACGCTGCGCGTACTGCGCGAGGTTTCCTGGGGCCTGGCGTATGCGCACGCCCGCGGCGTCGTGCATCGCGACATCAAGCCGGACAACATTCTGCTCGATCGCGATTCCGGTCGGGCCGTGGTGACGGACTTCGGCATTTCGCGCGACGCCGCCGACGCCTCGAAACTCACCATGGTAGGCAACGTGCTCGGCTCGGTGCACTACATGAGCCCCGAGCAGGCCGCGGGCGAAGAGGTGGACGGCCGGAGCGATGTGTACGCGCTGGGGTGCGTCGCGTATCACATGTTGGCCGGCACGCCGCCGTTTGACGGGACCGCGCAATCGGTGCTCGTGGCGCATGTGACCAAGCAGCCGCCATCGTTGACCACACTGTCGCAGGTGCCGGCCGAGCTCGCGCTGCTGGTGAACCGGTGCTTGCTGAAGAATCCGTCGGAGCGACCGGCAAGCGCGGATCAACTGGCGAGTGCCTTCGACGCGCTGTGGAACGATGCCAACGCGCGCGCGCGCGCGTCGGCCGATGCGGCGCCGGGTGGTGTGCTTTCGGAAAATGAAGCGCGCGTGGTGTGGCAACGCGCGGCCCAGCTGCAGGCCGAGGCGGCGCATCGCATGGAGCGCCGTGCGGTGCTCGAGAGTGCGCGCGTGAGCGGCGAAGCAGCCGTCATCACGACCGACGATGCGTATCGCCTGCGCGACGTGGAAGCAGCGGCTGTCGAAGCGGGCATATCGCGGCAATACGTCGCCATTGCGCTCGCGGAGTTACGGGCCAATCCCAGCTCGGCAGCGCTGACCGACCCGATGTCGGAGGGGGCGGACCGCCGGACCACGCTGCTCATGGGCACCGCCGACCGCGCCTTGTCGGTATCGCGTGTCATTCAGGCATCACCCAAGGACACGCTGCAGGCGCTGGGTGCGGTGTTCACGGCTGCGCCGCACGAGTTCACGCTGCAGGACACGGTGAACGGCCACCCGCTCGACGGCGGCATCATGCGCTTCAAGGTGCCGCGGTTCATGGGGGCGTATTCGAACCCGTTCGCGGCGATGTCCAAAGCGAAGGCTGTACGATACCGGCTCGAGCAGATCGAGTTGTTCGATTTGAACGTGACACTGCAGGCGCGTGGCACCGCCGCGGCACCTGCGTGCGAGATCGTCGTGACGGGTGACCTGCGTGCGGGGCTCCGGCGGAACGTGATGTTTGATCTCGGGATCATGGCCGCGGTGAGCTTCTTTGCCAGCGTCAGCACGGCCGTGAAACTCGGCAGTATGTTGAAGGTGCCGGTGCTGAGCGCCGCGCCCTTGATTGCCGCCGCCGGCGCGGCGGTGCTGGGCTCCGCCGCTGTCATCATCTGGTACCGGTGGCTGTTCCGTGGCGCGTTGCGCGAGACCTACGAGGAACTTGGCGGGCTACTCCAGTTGGTCGAGCAGCAACTCAAGACGCAGCGCCTTTTCGACGGGGAGCGGGGAGTGCTCTCGAGCGCGACTGGGGAGTCCTTATCGGTCCCGCCTTGAACTGACCGGTCGTTACGTCGAAGGTCCACGC
>NZ_JBILKJ010000146.1:0-6551 GCF_044376735.1 Gemmatimonas sp. | reverse complement strand
CCACAAGATCATGCCACGGAACGTGGTGGCATCGGCGTGACGCATGGTCCACGTGTAGCGGTTCACCCCCTTCCGGTTACTCGGCTTGGCCGGCGCCGCCGCACCGAAGCCGCGTCCGCCACCAGGGCCGCCCGCCGCGGGCGTGGGGTTGGTATCCGTGCTTGCGACCGTGGCCAGCAGTTTGCCAGCCTTGTCGTAGAACTGGAACGTGACCGGCATCGAATCGGTCGGTAATCGATACACGAACGTGGGCGCGGCCTGGCCGTTCAGACGAATCACCGGCACCGGCTTGTACAGATACGGCGCGTTCGCGGCCTTCTCGGTTTCCGGCTCCCACCGCAACGGCGTGAGGTTCTCCATCACCCAGAACGCACGGCCATGCGTGCTGATCGCGAGATCGTCGTCGCGCAGCATCATGTCGTGTACCGGCACCGGCGGCAGATTCTTCTGCAGGCTTTTCCAGTTGGCGCCCGCATCGTGTGACACGTACACGCCACGCTCGGTGGCCGCGTACACCATGCCCGCGCGATGCAGGTCTTCACGGATCGCCCGCGTGAAATGCTCTGACGCGATGCCGTTCGTGATCTTGGTCCACGTCACGCCGTAATCGGTGGTGCGATAGAGATACGGCGCGAAGTCGTCCATCTGATAGCGGTTGCCCGCCACCCACGCCGTACCCGGGTTGTGCGGCGACGCCTCGATGATGCTCCAGCGCATCCACTCCGGCAGACCCTTCGGCGTCACGTTCTTCCACGTCACACCGTTGTCGCGCGTCACGTACAACAACCCATCATCGCTGCCCGTCCAGATCAACCCCTTCGTGAGCTTCGACTCAGCGATCGTGAACACGGTGCCGTAGTACTCCACGCTCGTCTGGTCCTTCGTGATCGGGCCACCCGAGCTGCCCAGCGTGGCGGGATCGTTGCGCGTGAGATCGCGCGAGATCGGCGTCCACGTGGTGCCACCGTTGGTGGAACGGAACACGACGTTCGACCCCACATAGATCGTGTTCGGATCATGCGGCGAGTGCACGATCGGGTACGTCCACTGGAAGCGGTACTTCGAGTCCTTCGCATCATGACCCATCGGGTCGAGCGGCCACGGATCGATGCTGCGCGACTTGCCGGTGCGACGGTTCAGCACGTCCATGCTGCCACCGTAGTTCGCGCCGAACATGATGTCGGGATCGATCGGATTGCTGCTGATGTAGCCCGACTCACCGCCCGCCACACTATAGAACGCAGAGAACGGCGACGGCGGCGCCACCGGCCCACCACCGCCGGGTCCACCGAATCCACCACGACCGAACGCCGGCGTTTCACGCACCGGTCCGCACGACGAGCCGGCATCCTGCTTCGCGCCACACACATGGTACGGGTAGTGGCTCGTGAGATGCACGTGATAGTACTGACCCGTGGGCACGGCCACAGCCGTGCGTGTGCTGCCGCCGTCTTTCGTGATGATCACGCCGTTGTCGTGCGCCACCGCAATGCGCTTGGGGTCGGTGGGATCGATGTAGATGTCGTGATTGTCGCCACCACCGAAGCCGGCCGTGAACGTCTTGCCGCCATCCTTCGACACCATCGGACTCACCTGCGGCGCGTACACGACGTTGGTGTCCTTCGGATCGGCGTACAGCTTGGAGTAGTACCACGAGCGCTGACGCAGATTGCGATCGCCGCTCATGAAGGTCCACGACGCACCGGCATCGTCGCTGCGATACACGCCACCGTTCGCCTCATGCTCGAGAATCGCCCACAAGCGACTCGGCTTGGCCGGCGACACGGTGATGCCGATCGCGCCCAGCAGGCCGGTCTGCGGCAAGCCCTTCGCGCGCGTGATCTCGGTCCACGTATCACCGCCGTCGGTGGTCTTGAAGATGCCGCTGCCCGCGCCACCGCTCACCAGCAACCACGGCTTCCGCCCGGCCTGCCAGAAGGTGACGTACATGATCTTCGGGTTCGACGGATCCATGATCATGTCCGCGACACCGGTGCTGTCGTTGCGGAACAGGATGTTCTTCCACGTCTTCCCGCCGTCGGTCGTGCGATACACGCCGCGTTCCTTGTTCGGGCCAAACACATGACCCAGCGCGCCCACGAACACGATGTCGGGGTTGGTGGGATCGATGCGCACGCGCGAGATGTACTGCGTCTCCCTGAGACCCATGTACGTCCACGTCTTGCCGGCATCGAGGCTCTTCCACACGCCTTCGCCATGCGACACGTTGCCGCGGATCGGCGTTTCACCGCCGCCCACCCACACCACGTCGGGGTTGGTGGTCTGCACGGCAATCGAGCCGATGGTGCCGCCGAAGTACTTGTCGGTCACCGGCATCGCGGTCTTGCCACCGTCAGTGGTCTTCCAGACGCCGCCGCCGGTGGTGCCGAGGTAGTACTCGTCGGGGCGTTGGGTGGAGCCGGCCACGGCGACCATACGGCCGGATTGGTTGGGGCCGATGTTGCGCCAGGAGACACCGAAGGTGGTGTCGGCGCCGCGGGCTGGCGGAGGGCCGCCGGGGCCGCGCTGGGCGGAAACGGCGCTGGCGGATGCGAGGCAGCCGACGGCGAGGAGGAGACGGGAAATGGGGGGCACGATTGGTCTTGGGGGGTTGGGATTGGAACAGCTTCGATAAAGAAACGCTGCGGGGCGTAGGAGCGCTGGCGGGGGCTTGGCTCTCGGGGGCTTGGCTCTCGGGGGCTTGGGGCTGTTGGGCTATGGGCTCTCGGCCGTGGGCCGTGGGACTTGGGCCGTGGGTGCAGACTCAGAACGCGGAACTCGAACTCGCGACGCGAGACTCACGGAAAGCTGGTGGAACGGTAGGCTTCGCGGCCGCCAACGATGGTGAGGAGGACCTTCGTTTTCAGGAGGGCAGACGGTGGGATAGTCAGCATGTCAGCGGAGAGGACCACGAAGTCGGCATTCTTCCCGACCTCGAGTGTGCCGGTCTCCTTCTCCATGAACGCGGCGTAGGCGGCGTCCTTGGTGTAATGCCGCAGGGCGGCTTCCACGGTGATGCGGTTCTCGGGGTACCAGCCGCCCTTGGGGGTGCCCTCCGGCGTCTGGCGGGTGACGGCGGTGTAAATGCCCAGCAGCACATCCATGGGGAATACGGGGTAGTCGCTGCCGAAGGCCTGGATGGCGCCGGCGTCGTCGAATTTCTTGAAAGCGTTCGCCCGCGAACTACGCTCG
The DNA here is from genome assembly GCF_044376735.1 of Gemmatimonas sp. GTDB lineage: Bacteria > Gemmatimonadota > Gemmatimonadetes > Gemmatimonadales > Gemmatimonadaceae > Gemmatimonas. The sequence goes on along the minus strand of NZ_JBILKJ010000146.1, from coordinate 3,359 downwards.
GGGCCCAACAGCGGGGCGTAGTTCTGGAGGGTAGTCTGGTCGGGGGTGGCGAAGATGGCTTGGGTGCTGGCGATGACGCCCAGCTGCTTGAAACGGGGCAAGTCGGTCAGCGCCGGCACTTCGATGTGCTCGATTCTGTGGCGGCGGCCACTGGTGCGGTTCACCCGGGCGGCGTTGGCGTAGGCGTCGAGGGCGGTTCTTACGGCGCGGTCGCCGATGGCGTGGAGCTCCACCTGGAGGCCGGCAGAGTCGTAGCGGGCCACGCCCTTGTTCAGGGTGGCGGCGGGCCAGAATGGGAGCCCCGTATCATCAGACCCGGCATAGGGTTCGAGCATCGCGGCGGTCTTGGCGTCCACCGTGCCATCGAGCATGCCTTTGGCGATCCCCGTGCGCAGCCACGGGCCATTCAGGCTGTCGCGCAGCATGGTATACCGACGAACCGTGGCGGCCGAGGCGTCTGGGGTGAACGGGAAGGCGGCGCGATAACGCACGCGCATGGTGTCGGCCTTGGCGGCGGCACGCAGAATGGTGAACACGGGGTGCTCGGGGGCGCGACCGCCGGCATCCTGAATCAGTACGATACCGAACGATGCCGCCTTGCGGGTCTCTTCGTCGATACGCCGGGCGAGGTCGGCCACCGTGGGTTCCGGCACGAGGCGCATCACCAGCTGGCGGGCGGCCTCTTTCAGCAGGCCGGTGGGCACCCCCTGGGCTTCGCGCTCGATCACGCCGCGCGCGGGGTCGGGGGTATCGGCGGTCACCTTGGCCAGCGCTAACGCCCGACCGTTGGCAATCGACTGGTGGCCGTCGCGGTCGGTGAGGACCACCGGCTGCCCGGGGAAGGCGACGTCGAGGAACCGGCGATGCGGCGTGTTGCCCGGAAAGTCGGACGGGGTCCAGCCGCGCCCCACCACCCACGCGCCGGCGGGTCGCTTGGCGCTCCACGCCTTGAGTCGACGCACAATCTCAGCGGGCGACTTGGCGTCGGTGAGGTCGGCCTGATCGGTGGTGGGGAGATGCCAGTGGGAGTCACTGAAGCCGGGCACCACGCGGCGGCCCTGCAGATCCACCACCCGCGTCGCGGGGCCGCGGTGTTTCAGCGCATCGGCGTCGCTCCCCACCGCGATCAGCTTGCCGTCGCGGATGGCGATCGCCTGTGCCGAGGGGCGCGCGGCATCGCCGGTCCAGATGCGGGCGTTGGTGTAGATCGCGTCGGCGATCGGGGCGGAGGGCCGGGCCGCAGGCTGGGCCGGCAGCGACGGCGTAAGGGCGGCCAGCATGGCCAGCACGGACAGCACGGACAGCACGCCAATCGGTCGAACGGGCATGGGCATCGGCAAGTGAGACATGGAGTCCGATATAGTGTTCTGGGCTGCTGAAGACTATATCCGACCACGTTCTCCTGCTCTCCACCATACCGACTCCCTGCCATGCTCGTCGTTCAGGTGTTTGTGCATGTCCTCCCCGAGCACATTGCCGCGTTCCAGGCCGCCACGCTCGATAACGCCACCAACAGCGTGCTCGAACCGGGGATCGCGCGCTTCGATGTGCTGCAGCAAGCCGATGACCCCACGCGGTTCACGCTCATCGAAGCCTATCTCACCGAGAGTGCACCGGCCGAGCACAAGGCCACGGCGCACTACGCGCGGTGGCGCGACACGGTGGAGCCCATGATGGCGTCGCCACGCACGAACGTGAAATACGAGTCGCTGTTTTTTCCTGTTTAGGCAGTTCTCTGCGGTGCTCTGCGCCTCTGTGTGCTCTGCGTGATCGGTTCGCGGCGTCGGGTTAAGCGTGTGGAAATGATGACGCAGGGAACGCAGAGGCGCAGAGCACGCAGAGAACGGATTTTTCTTTTGAGGGTGTGATCGTGAAGATTCGTGCGATGATGGTGGTGGGGAGTCTGCTTGGCGTGAGCTCCACCGCCGGTGCGCAGCCGGCGAAGGCGAGTGCACCGATGGAGATCACCGAGGCCTCGGTCACCGACGTGCAGGCGGCGCTCACGGCGGGGCGGATCTCCAGCGTGCAGCTCGTGCGGCAGTATCTCGCCCGCATCGCGGCGTACGATCATGCCGGGCCCGAGCTCAACTCGCTCATTCGGATCAATCCCAAGGCGAGCGCCGAAGCCGCAGCACTCGACGCCGAGCGCAAGGCCGGCAAGGTGCGCGGACCGATGCACGGGATCCCGGTGATCATCAAGGACAACTACGACACCGGCGACATGCCGACCAGTGCGGGGTCGCTGGCGATGGCCACCAGTCAGCCGGCGCGCGATGGCTTCGTGGTGAAGAAGCTGCGCGACGCGGGGGCGATCATTCTGGGCAAGTCGAACCTGCACGAACTCGCCGCCGGCATCACCAGCATCAGCTCACTTGGCGGACAGACACGCAATCCATATGACCCTACGCGCTGCCCCGGTGGCTCCAGCGGCGGTACGGGTGCGGCGATCGCGGCCAGCTTTGCCACGGTGGGCTGGGGTTCGGATACCTGTGGCTCCATCCGCATTCCCAGTGCCTTCAACGCGCTGGTGGGATTGCGCCCTACGCAGGGGATGATGAGCCGTCGCGGCATCGTGCCGTTGTCGCACACGCAGGACATCGGTGGTCCGTTGGCGCGCACCGTGACCGATCTCGCCATCGCGCTCGATGTGAGTGTGGGCTACGACAGCGAAGACGCGGTTACGTCGGTCCTCCGTGATATGCCAATGCCAACGTTCCAGGCGTCGCTCGACAAGAACGCGCTGCGTGGCGCACGCATTGGCGTGTTCCTGCCGTACTTCCGCGACACCGACGCCGAGATTGCCGATACCGTGCGTTCGGCCATTGCGGCCATGCGAGCGCAGGGCGCCACGGTAATTGATGTGCCGATGGCTGAGTTCGACACGCTGATGGCCAACACCAGCGTGATCAACCTGGAAACGAAGTTTGATCTCATCGACTACCTGCGCACCGTCCCCAACGCGCCGGTGAAATCGCTGCGGGACATTCTCGATCGCGGCCTGTACGACCGGCAGCTGGAAGTGCGCTTTCGCGTGATCGACACCGTGCTCAATGCCGACAACGAACAGCATCGCACGGTGCTGGCGCGTCAAACGGCACTGCGCGCGCGCATGGAGCGCATTCTCGACAGCCTGCAGCTCGATGCCATCGCGTATCCCACCGTGCGGCAGAAGCCCACGCTCGTGGGCGAAGTGCAGAACGGCGGCACCTGCAACCTGGGCGCGCAGAGCGGACTGCCCAGCATCAGCGTGCCGGCAGGATTCGCGGGTGACGGCCTGCCGGTGGGCATCGAACTGCTGGGCAAGGGCTTCACCGACACGCGCCTGGTGGCGATGGCGTACGCCTTCGAGCAGTCGGGCG
>NZ_JBILKJ010000045.1:0-21984 GCF_044376735.1 Gemmatimonas sp. | reverse complement strand
GGAGAGTAGGCCGATGCCGGCACCTTGTGAAGCCCCCGTCACCAATCCTTACGGATTCCGGTGGCGGGGGCTTCGACGTGGCACTACCCTTCACACCCACAGTCGCATTCACCCGAACTCGAGTTCATGACACGGGCTGGTATCGTAACGGTCGCCGGTTTTCCTAATGCCGGCAAGTCCACCCTGCTGAACCGACTCGTCGGTGAAAAGCTCGCGATTACATCGAGCAAAGCGCAGAGCACCCGACATCGGATTCTCGGGCTGCGGACGGAGAATGATACGCAAATGGTCATTCTCGACACCCCGGGGTTGCTCGAACCGAAAGACACACTGCATAGCGCCATGCGCAACGCTGCGCTCGCCGCCGTCCGCGACGCCGATGTCCTGGTCCACGTTGTCGATGCCACGGCCACGATCCCCAGCGACTTTGCGACGGCCGCCGGGCTCGATCGGGCACCGCGTGCCAAGCTGCTGCTCGCGCTGAACAAGATCGATCTCATCGACGAGCCCAGAAAGTTTGTCTTGCTCGAACACTATCCGGAGGCTGTGCTCTTGTCGGCGCACACGGGCGACGGTATGGATCGCTTGGTCAAGGCGATCACCGAGCGCCTGCCGGAGAGTCCCTACCTGTATCCCGCCGACGAACTGTCCACGCAGCCCGTCAAGTTCTTCTGTGCCGAGTTCGTGCGCGAAACGGCCCTCGAGCAGCTCGGCGACGAATTGCCGCATGCCCTCGCATGTGAAATCGAGGAGTTTCGCGAGGGCTCTACTCCGCTGTACATTCGGGCGGTCCTGCACGTCGAACGTGACAGCCAGAAACGGATCGTGATCGGAGCCAACGGACAACAGATCAAGAAGTTGGGCCGCGTAGCGCGGGAGAAGATCGAGCGCTTCGTTGGGCAGCCCGTGTATCTCGACCTGTGGGTGAAGGTGCTCCCCAACTGGCGGCGGAATCGGAACGCCGTGCTGCGCTTGGGATACGGCGACCCAACCGAGAGAACGTGAGACGCGGACCGCCGTGGCTTCAACGGTGCGTGCGTGCAACCGTCGTGTTTACGCTGAGCGTGAGCACCGCGGCGCACGCCCGTGCCCAGAACGGTGGACTCTTTCTTCTGGTCCCGTTCGGTGCGCATGCCGTCGCGCAAGGGGAAGCCGTGGTGGCCGATTCCACGATGGGTACCGAAGCCATGTGGTGGAATGCGGCCGCGTTGGCGCGCATCGGCAAGAAGGAGCTGGCCGTGCATCATTCGCAAACGTTGATCGCCACCAGCGACATGCTCACGTGGGCGCGCCCGTCGCGCGTACTCGGGACCGTAGCGGCCTCGGTGTACTTGGTAAACTACGGTGATCAGGCAGCGACGGATCCGGTCAGTGGTACCGAGATCGGCACGATCACCAACCGCAATTACCAGTTGGCCCTCTCCTACGCTACCCCGGTGGGCAAGCGGTTGAGCGCCGGCCTGACCTACAAGTTCATTATGCTGCGATTCCAGTGCACCGGGATCTGCGGCAACGTGCCGATTATTTCCGGGTCGACAAGCGCCTTGGATCTCGGCGCGCAGTATGTGTTGCCGACGACGTTACCGATCACCCTCGGGGCGTCCGTGCGTAATCTCGGTCCCGCCTTGCAGGTGAAGGATGCTGAGCAGGCGGACCCGCTGCCGCGCCTTTTTCAGATCGGAGGGATGGTGCGCGTGCCCGTGCCGGCCCTGACGGCGGCGGGCGCTTCACTCGATGTCACCGTTGATGTACAGCGCGCTGCGGCCCTCAACGGCGCCGCCGGCGGCCTCGGGGTGGTACTGGGGTATCGGCATGTCGCCTTTCTGCGGGGGGGCTATAAGGTACAGCCAGGCGATGCAAAGGGGCCGTCCATCGGAGTCGGATTTCAGCGTGGTGGCATCGCGCTCGATCTGGCGCGTCGTTTCGACGCCGCGTCGGCGCAACTGGGTGAGCCGCCTACGTACATCTCGTTGCGGGCGCGCTTCTGATGCGGCGCAGGGTAGTCGCGGCGCTCAGCGGTCTCTGCGGCATGCTGACCGCCTCGGTCGTCTTCGCGCAGGGCGGGACGCCGGTTGCGCTGCGTAGCGCCAGCGCGTTGAACCTCTCCAGCTCGGACATCCGCCTCGACCACCGATCGTTGCCCGCGTCGGGGACCCCCTCACGGCCTGACTCGGGCGCGCGCGCGCCGTGGTGGGCACCGGTCCTCTCCGGTGTGGTCCCTGGGGCCGGGCAGTTCGCGTTGGGACAGCAGCGAAGCGTCGGCTATTTGGTCGCCGAAGGCTACCTCATCCTCCAGCAGGTGCGCGCCCGCCGTGACGCCAATCAGGATCGCGAGGCCTACCGTGCCTTGGCGTTTTCGGTCGCAAGGCAGCCGTTCGGGGGACAGCGCCCGCTCGGGAGCTGGGATTATTACGAGTCGATGGAGAAGTTTCTCGAGAGCGGTGCGTACGATCGCGTGCCCGGAGGTGCAATCGATCCCGAGACCGACGAAACGACCTACAATGGGGCGCGTTGGCTGTTGGCGCGCGAGACCTATTGGTTGAATCCGGACGTGGCACCACCCGTCGGGAGCCCTGAGTATCAACGTGCGCTCGCGTTCTATCTCGCGCGGGCCGTGCCGGCAGCCTATCGCTGGAGCTGGCGTGACGCCCAGCTGCAGCAGGATGTCTACGCGCAGACCATCGCCAGCGCCAATCGCAGCGTGCAGCGCGCTGTCAATTATGTCGGGCTGGTCGGCGCCAATCACTTGGTCAGTCTGATCGACGCCTACGTGAGCGTCCGCGTTCGGCGGTTCGGTGGTGCCGGTGTCGCGGGCCTCAAGGTGTCGAGCATTCACACCGTGGTCGAACCGGTGGGGGATCCGCGAGCGGGGCGGCGGCAGGTGAGAACGGCCATTCGGCTGATACCCGGCCACCGTTAGCCTTCGCGGGACGAGGGCCTGAGACGCTGGCTGAATCGCAGGTATCCTCCTCCGGGGTAGTTGAGCTGATGGACGATATCTCGTGCCGAACGTCGGGAGGTGATCGTCCATGAGTGTGGTGAGTGGCCCCGTCGCCTCGTTCCCGGGCCGTGCGAGAGTGCAAGTCCGTTCGGGCGTGTCGTCGGACTCGCTCCAGGCCATCGAGTGCTGGACCCCATCTTGATTCCCGATCCACGCCGCGACGATGACCAGCCCCGGCTTCAACGAACAGATGGCGGTACACCTGACCGGCGGCCAGGAAGAGCCGGCGTGGTTGACGGCGTGGTGGGAATCTGCGCGAATTCCGCCGCAGCGGACGACCGATGGGGCCGCGGTCTACGCGCTGGCGATGAAGGCACGCCCCAAGTTCATTCTCGTTGACGCGCGCGGTGATGCGGAGTGGGCGGAACTGGCGATCGGTACCTGCCGTCGCCTCAAACGCGACTCGTACACCGCGATTGTCCCGGTGCTCGTCATCGTATCGGCCGAGCGCTTCGCCGAGGCCTTCGACGCGGGGGCGGACGAAGTGCTCCGGGCAGAAGTCAGCGACGAGGAGTCGACGGCTCGGCTGTCAGCGATGCTGCGGCGCAGCGATCGTGACACGGATGTCCATCCATCGACTCGGCTTCCCGGTACGAGGGAAATCGAAGCGGAGTTGAACCGACGCGTCGCATCCGGGGAGAAGTTCGCGGCGTGCTACGCCGATCTGGACCATTTTAAGGAGTTCAACGACCGGTACGGGTACCATCACGGGGATCAGGTGATCCAGCTTGTGGCCCGTATTCTTCACGACGTGGTGAAGGGCCTCTGTGTGGAGGCGGGCTTTGTAGGCCACATTGGGGGGGATGATTTTCTTTACACCATTCCGCTTGCCGCCGTCCCCCGGGTGTGCGACGACGTCATACGGGTATTCGACGAACTGATACCGTGGCAGTATTCCGAGCAGGACCGTCGGGTGGGATATTTCTTCGGGAAGGATCGGCGTGGCCAGCTGCATCGCGTTCCGCTGATGACGCTGTCCGTCGGCGTGGTCACCAATCAGCGCCGGCATTTCACACGGGGCACCGAGGTCAGCGAGTTGGCGACGGAGATGAAGGGATATGCAAAGACACTACCGGGTTCCGTCTGGGCCGTCGATCGTCGACGGGACGAATCCGCGGCGCCGGTCTCGGCTGGCGCCTCGATTGATGCACTTCGTGAGCGTCAGGGCATTCGCAGCGTAGGGGGAGCGTGATGACGGTTTCGTGTCCGGATTGCAAGTCGGTGTTCCGTGTCGATCCGGCCAAGGTGCCGGCCACCGGCGTGCGTGCCCGATGCTCTGTGTGTGGAGGCGTGATCACGATCGGCGGTGGGACGCTGCCCGTGTCGGTGACGCCCGCTTCCTCGGCGGCAGCCGTGGTGCCGGTTGGATCGCGACAAGCGCGGTCCACACCCATGGCTACTGCCGCTGCCTCACCCCCGGTCATGGTGTCGTCCGCGGTTTCGGCCGACGAGTCAGCGGAGGCGTCCGCGCACGAGCCGACGGCCGCATCGGTCTGGAGCCCCGAGCCGAGTCACGCGTCGGCCCCCACACCGGTGGCGTCGGTGACCCCGATGTCGGCGTCAGCGATGGCGACGCCGGCGGCGGGCAAACGTCCGATCAATCCGTTTCTTCGCGCCGATCCGGCCGAGCGCGCGCGCCGGCTCGCCCGGGCGCTCGTCTCCGATCTGGTGGCGTATCATCCACAGCGACGCGAGGAGGGGCTTCGCGACGGGACGTTGCGCCAGCTCTTTCGCGGCGAGATCAAGAAGAGCTACGAGGAGTACGTGGAACAGGTCGGGCGGGACGTCGCCGAGCACTCGCCGTACTTCCAAGAGGCTCTCAACGAGATTCTAGCGGGTGGCCGCCGTCTCTTCTGATTCTGGCGCTGGAAGCCAAAGCCGTCTCCGGGTACCTTCCCTGTCACTCGAATGCTGGTAACAGCTGGTGACACTACGGGCCGCTCTCCTGCGCGGAGGGCGGCCCGCGTCGTACGTGGAGGCACGGCATGCAGGATGGAGAACGGCTGAGGGTCTTGACACGGTCGGACGAGCGGCTTGTGGACATGCGGAGGTATCTTTGACGTCGACGCCAAGCGCTCGACGCTGAACGCGTATGAGAACGAGATGTCCGACGGCGCCTTCTGGAATGATCAGGAGCACGCGCGGGACATCGTGCAGCAGGTTAAGGTGCTCAAGGGATGGATCGAGCCGATCGACGCGCTGAGTGCACGTATCGAGTCGGCGCGGGAGATCGACGAACTCCTGGCCCTCGAGCCGGACAGTGCCATGTCCAAGGATCTCGATGCGGAGACCGAACGCATCGTCGAGGAACTCGATGCGTTCGAGCTGAAATCGCTGCTGCGCGGCCGCGATGACTTCCGAGATGCGCAGATCGAGATCAGCGCGGGCGCCGGTGGCACCGAGGCGCAGGACTGGGCGCAGATGATCATGCGTATGTACACGCGCTGGGCCGAACGCAAAGGTTTTGAGCTCGAGATGCTCGACCTCAGTGAAGGTGAAGAGGCCGGTATCAAGGGTGCCGTGATCGAGATCAAGGGGCAGTACGCCTACGGATTCCTGCGTCCGGAGTCGGGCGTGCACCGTCTGGTGCGGATCTCGCCATTCGACTCGCAAGCTCGTCGCCACACCAGTTTCGCGTCGGTGTTCGTGTATCCGGTCGTGAACGAGGAGATCAACATCGAGATTCGCGACGAAGACCTTCGCATCGATGTGTATCGCGCGTCTGGCGCCGGCGGGCAGCACGTCAACAAGACGTCGTCTGCGGTGCGCATCACGCATATGCCGACCGGCATCGTCTGCGCGTCGCAGGCGGAGCGGTCGCAGTTCAAGAACAAGGCGACCGCGATGAAGCAGCTCAAGAACAAGCTGTATCAACGCGAGTCCGACAAGCTCGCCGCCGCCAAGGCCCTCCTCGACGCCGACAAGCAGGACGTCTCGTTTGGCAGCCAGATCCGCAGCTACGTCTTCCAACCGTACACGATGGTCAACGATCACCGCACCGAGCTGAAGATCGCCGACGTTCAGAAGGTCATGGACGGCGGGATCGACCCATTTATTCAGGCCTACCTGAAGCAGGAGAGCGAAGAGAAGGCGGAGGGGCGCCCGCTGTGAGCGAGGATCTGAATTTTCTGATGAAGGCGCGACGTGACAAGCTCGAGGCGTTGCGCGCGGCGGGCACCGAACCGTTCGCCTACTCGTTCGACCGCTCGCATACGGCCACCGAAGCGGTGGCCGCGCTTGGCACATCGGATGAGGGGCCCGATGTCACGGTGGCGGGCCGCCTTACCTCATGGCGCAGCCAAGGCAAGACGGCGTTCGCCCACCTGGCGGACATGGATGGGCGCGTCCAGCTGTACTTCCGGCGCGACGAGATCGGCGAAGCGGCTTGGGCCCAGCTCAATGCCTGGGACCTCGGCGACTGGGTTGGCGTGGGCGGCTCGATGATGCGAACGAAGACCGGCGAAGCCACCGTGAAGGTGAAGGTGGCCACGCTCCTCTCGAAGTCGCTGCGGCCACTGCCGTTCGGCAAGGAGCAGCTGGTCGATGGGCAGATGGTGCGCTATTCCGGGTTCTCCGACACCGAACAGCGGGCGCGACAGCGCTACGCCGATCTCGCGGTGCATCCCGAAGTACGGGCGCTCTTCCGCGCCCGTTCGGTGCTGACCCGCAGCATCCGCACGCATCTCGATGGATTGCACTATCTCGAAGTCGAAACGCCCGTGCTGCAGCCGCTGTACGGCGGCGCGTCGGCGCGACCGTTCATCACGCACCACAACACGCTCGACATGCCGCTGTATCTGCGGATCGCAGACGAGCTGTATCTCAAGCGGCTGATTGTAGGCGGATTCGAACGCGTGTACGAGATCGGTCACGACTTCCGCAACGAGGGCATCGACCGGACGCACAATCCGGAGTTCACGATGCTCGAGTTCTACGAGGCCTTCGCCGACTACACGACGATGATGGAGCGCGTCGAGACGCTCATGGTTGCGGCCGCTGACGCGATTCGTTCGATCCCGACCGTAGGCGACAAGGTACCAGTACTGGTCACGCCATTCCCGCGCATTGAGTGGGTGCCCTCGCTGTCCCAGGCGGCGGGTATCGATGTCATGGCGGCGGATGACACCACGTTGCGTCAGGCGGCGGAGCGGATCGGCGTGCAGAAGGTGGCCTCGCTGAGCCGGCCGAAGGTACTCGACGAGATGTTCCAGGAACTCGTGGAATCGAAGATCGATACGCCGACCTTCGTGGTGGATTATCCGATCGAGCTGTCGCCGCTGGCGAAGCCGAAGCGTGGCGGTCCGGCGGGCCTCACCGAGCGTTTCGAGTTGTTCGCGCGCGGTAAAGAGCTCGCGAATGCGTTCTCCGAGCTGAACGATCCGATCGATCAGCGGGAACGCTTTGAAGCCCAGGCGCGCTTGCGTGATGCGGGCGATGACGAGGCGTCTGGCGTCGATGATGACTATCTCCGCGCCATGGAGTACGGCATGCCGCCCACCGGCGGCGTCGGCATCGGAATCGATCGCTTGTTCATGTATCTCACGGACACGCAGAACATCCGAGACGTGATCCTGTTTCCCACCATGCGGCCCGAGTAGTCATTCCGTGACTCGCCTCGAGTTGTCGATCGCTTGGCGCTACCTGCGGAGTCGCCGTGGGTCGCGCTTGTTGTCGCTGATCAGCGTGATCGCCATCGGCGGTGTGCTGGTTGGGGTCAGCGCGCTGATCGTCATCATGGGCGTCATGAACGGGCTACAGCGCGATCTTCGCGAGAAGATTCTCGTGGGCAGTCCGGATGTACACGTGTTGCCGTACGGCGATGGCATGCGCATGACGAATTGGCGCGACACGCGCGAGGCCGTGGTGGCCACTCCCGGCGTGGTGCGGGCGGCGCCGTTCGTCAGCACGCAGGGCATGGTGCGGAATCTGTCCGGCTACATGACGGGTGCGCAGGTCATGGGCATCCTCGCCGATGGCGTGCCGGAGGCCGACGTGACGACGATTCGCTCGCACGCCATTCTCGGCGACTTCCATTTCACGCGGGACAGCGTGTCGCTGCCTGGTGCCGTGCTCGGCAAACTGTTGGCATCCAAGCTGAATGCGTTTCCGGGGGACACGATCGTCCTCGTGGGAGCGGCAGGGCTCGACATGAACGCTGCGACCGGGGCGATCGTGCCGCGCCTCGACAGCGCGGTGGTATCCGGCGTGTTTGAGACCGGAATGTACGAGTACGACAATGCCTATCTCTATCTGGAGCTGGCGGCCGCACAGCGCTTTGCCGGGCTGGGCGACGACGTCACCGGTATCGAGGTGCGCACGGTAGATCGTTGGCAGGCTCCCGCCGTGGCGGACTCGCTGCGGGCGAACCTGAAGGCGCCGGTGCGTGCGGTCGACTGGCAGGAGCAGAACCGATCGTTGTTTCAGGCGCTGAAGCTCGAACGCCTCGGCATGGGGGTGATCCTGCTGCTCATCGTGGTGGTCGCGGCATTCAACATCGTCAGCACGTTGACCATGGTGGTGTCGGACAAGACGCGGGAGATCGGCATCCTCCGGGCGATGGGCATGCCGGCTAAGTCGATTCGTCGGATCTTTTTGTATCAGGGAATCGTTGTGGGAGGGGTGGGCACCGGCGGGGGGGTCGCGATTGGCTTGATCCTGTCGCTGCTCCTCGAGCGGTACCATCTGATCTCGCTCGATCCTTCGGTGTATTTCATCGATCATCTGCCGGTGGCCATTCAGATTCCCGACGTGCTGATGATCATCGTGTCGAGCCTCGTCATCACGGCGGTGGCCACGCTGTATCCTGCCGCTCAGGCGGCGCGCCTGTACCCGGTTGAAGCGATCCGCCATGAGTGAGCCGAGTCCGGTGGAGATGGCGCGCTCCGAGCCACCGGTTGTTCATGCGGAGGGGGTGGTCAAGGAGTTTCTGGGGGGAGACGGTGGCGTGATCCGGATCCTCGACGGAGTCTCGCTCACAGTTCGACGCGGGGAGATGGTGGCCGTGGTCGGTGCCAGCGGGGCGGGGAAGAGCACCTTGCTGCACGTGCTGGGTGCCTTGGAGCGCCCGTCGGCGGGACGGATCGAGCTTGGCGGGCAGAGCGTCGGCGGGCTGGATGACGAGGCCGTCGCCAGACTCAGGAATCGTGCGGTTGGGTTCGTGTTTCAATTCCATCACCTCCTCCGTGAGTTCTCGGCGCTTGAGAATGTGATGATGCCCTTGCGCATCGCCGGGGTGGCCGACGGTATCGCGCGTCAGCGGGCCGAGCAGCTGTTGGAGCGGGTCGGGCTGTCGGCCCGTCGGCATCATCGCCCAGGGGCGATGTCCGGTGGGGAGCAGCAGCGCACGGCCGTGGCACGCGCCCTCGCCGCGGAACCCGCCCTTCTGTTGGCCGACGAGCCAAGTGGCAACTTGGATTTGCGTAACGCTGAGCGGTTGCACGATCTCTTCGCGGAACTGGCTCAGGATCTTTCGTTGGGGCTGGTGGTCGTGACCCACAATCAGTCGCTGGCTGCCCGCGCGGATCGGGCGCTTTCGTTGGAAGGAGGACGGTTGGTGGAGACGAACGGTCTCGGGCTGGAGAGCTGATGATCTGCGACAATTGCAAAGAGCTCGACGCCGTCGTGCATTTGACGCGCATCGTGGACAACGCGGTCACGCAGCTTCATCTCTGCGAGAAGTGCGCGGCGGCGAAGGGGGTCGAGACCACCGTTGCGGTCACGCAGCACCCGCTCGGCGACATTCTGCAGGCCGTGCAGCAGCAGGTGTCCACGACCAGTGAGGACGCGGCCGCGTGTTCGTTCTGTGGGGCGACCGCGCGTGACTTCCGTGCCACCGGCCGATTGGGCTGCCCGCATTGCTACGATGCAATGGAGAAGAGTCTCCGCGAGCTGTTACGTCGGTTGCACGGAAGCTCGCGGCATGTGGGGCAGCGGTACGACGCCCCCGTGACGCACGTGGCCACGTCGAAGCCGGATTCGATTCACGATTTGCGCGATCGCCTGCAGCGGGCGGTCGAAACGGAGCAGTTCGAACTGGCCGCCGAGTTGCGCGACCGTCTCAAGGTGATCGAATGACGCCCCCACGACCGGCGTTGGACCTCTCGCTGCTGCCCGACGGCGGGGTGCGATGGCTGGACGCGTCAGGGCCGAATTCTGACGTCGTGATCTCGACCCGGATGCGGTTGGCCCGGAACGTGTCGGGATACGCGTTCACCGGCCGGGCTCGCGACGGCGAGCGGTTGCGCATGCTGGCCCAGGTGCGCGATGCCCTCGGGGCCGTGCCCTCGTTGAGCGGGAGCCTGCTGCTGCGTCTCGAGGAGCTGTCCACGGTCGACCGGCAGCTGTTGCACGAGCGTCACCTGGTCAGCAAGGAGCTGGCGGGGCTCGATCCGCAGCATCCGATCCGGTCCGGCGCCGCCGTGTTCCTCGGCGAATCGGTCGGGCTGCTGGTGAATGAGGAGGACCATCTGCGGTTACAGTCGCTGCGCTCGGGCTTCGCCGTGCCTCAGGCGTTCGAGGCCGTCCACCGGCTGGATCTCGACCTCGGGGCGCAGGTTCCGTATGCGTTTCATCGTGAATTTGGCTTCCTCACGGCCTGTCCGACCAACGCCGGCACGGGCCTCCGGGCCTCGGTCTTGATTCACTTGCCCGGTCTGGTGCTCACGAAGGAGATCGGCAAGGTGCTGGCCGGCCTGCAGCAGATGGGGCTGACCTATCGCGGGCTGTACGGTGAGGGGAGTGAAGTCGTCGGGAATTTCTTCCAGCTGTCGAACCAAACGACGCTGGGGCGTTCCGAGGAGGAACTGCAGGACCTGCTGGTCCGCGTGGTCCGCCATGTGATCGAACGTGAGGAGGAAGCGCGTCGTGTCCTCGTCCGTGACGCGGGCTATATTATCGAGGATAAGTTGTGGCGCGCCTACGGGACGCTGCGGTACGCCCGCAGTCTGACCTTCGACGAGGCCATGAATTACCTGAGTGGAGTACGTCTGGCGGTGGGCCTGAAACTGATTACCGGGCTCAGTGTATACACACTCAACAAGCTCCTGATCTTTGCCCAGTCCGCGCATCTGGCTCACCTCGAGCAGCGTGCGTTGACGGAAAGCGAGACCAATCTGGCGCGCGCCAAATACGTGCGGCAGGTATTGGTGAGCGAAGGCGGCGGCGTCGAATGATCCGCTTCCCTACGACCCTGAGGGGACGATGAACGGCTACAACTTCACCGAGCGGGTGCGGAAGGTTCTCGCGATGGCACGCGAGGAAGCGGCACGTCTGCATCACGAGTATGTGGGCACCGAGCACATCCTGCTCGGCCTGATCCGCGAGGGTGAGGGCGTTGCGGCGGCGGTGCTGCAAAACCTCAACGTGGATCTCGACGACGTCACCCAGAAGATCGAGGACACCGTCAAGAAGGGGAAAGCAGCACAGGCCACCGGACCTGATCTGCCGTATACCTCGCGCGCCAAGAAAGTGCTCGAGCTCGCGATGGCGGAGGCCCGTGATCTCAATCACAGCTACGTCGGCACCGAACACCTGCTGCTGGGCCTCCTTCGTGAAGAGAAGGGAATCGCCGCCCAGGTGTTGACCGACGCGGGCGTCAATCTCGAGGCGGCGCGTGCCGAAACGCTGCGGCTGCTGGGCACGGAGATGCCGCAGACCGGACAGGCGCCGCAGGCCGAGAAGGCCGGCAGCGTTCCGCCGTCGGCGGCACCGGCCAAGGGCGACAAGAAGTCGAAGACGCCCGCCCTCGATCATTTCTGTCGCGACCTGACGCAGCTCGCCGCGGAAGGCCAGCTCGATCCCACGATCGGTCGCGCGAAGGAAATCGAGCGCGTGATGGAGGTGCTGACGCGCCGGAAGAAGAACAATCCGGTGTTGATCGGTGAGCCCGGGGTGGGCAAGACCGCGATCGTGGAAGGACTGGCGCAGTTGATCGCCAATGGCGACTGCCCGGATTCGCTCCGCGACAACCGCGTGCTCTCGCTCGATATGGCGGCCGTCATTGCCGGTACGAAGTATCGCGGCCAGTTCGAAGAGCGCCTCAAGGCGGTCATGAATGAGATCGCGCAGAACAAGCAGGTCATCCTGTTCATCGACGAGTTGCATACGCTCGTGGGTGCCGGAGCGGCCGAAGGCGCGATCGACGCCAGCAACATGCTCAAGCCGGCGCTCGCGCGCGGCGAACTGCAGTGCGTCGGGGCGTCTACGCTGAACGAGTATCGCAAGTACATCGAAAAGGACGGCGCCCTCGAACGTCGATTCCAGACGGTCGTGGTCGAGCCACCCTCGATCGATGAGACCGTGCAGATTCTGCAGGGGCTTCGCAAGAAGTACGAAGACCACCACCGGGTGAACATCCCCGACGAGACGTTGCTCGCGGCGGCCAAGCTGTCGGAACGCTATATCACCGACCGTTTCCTGCCGGACAAGGCGATTGACGTGATCGACGAGGCGGGGGCCCGTGCGCGGCTGGCGGCGCAGGTGCCGCCGGCCGAGGTGGCCGAGCTCAAGGAACAGCTGGAAGCGATCAACACGGAGAAGGAAGCGGCGGTGCGCGATCAGAACTTCGAGCGGGCGGCCTCGTTGCGTGACAACGAGCGTGATCTGCAGGCGCAGATCCGCCGCAAGCAGGAAGACTGGGAGCAGCGGCGGCAGTCGCATCGCCCCACGCTGGGCGAGGAGGAGATCGCGTTCATCGTCAGCCGCTGGACGGGCATCCCCGTCACGCGTCTGCAGGAAGCGGAGACGTCGCGTCTCCTGCGGATGGAAGACGAGCTGCACCAGTCGGTGGTCGGTCAGGACGAGGCCATCAAGGCGCTTGCCCGGTCGATCCGCCGCAGCCGCGCGGGGCTGAAGGATCCGCGTCGTCCGATCGGCTCGTTCATCTTTTCGGGGCCCACGGGCGTCGGCAAGACCGAGTTGGCGCGGTCACTGGCCAAGTTCCTGTTTGCCGACACCTCGGCGCTGATTCGGGTCGACATGAGCGAGTACATGGAGAAGTTTTCCGTGTCTCGGCTCATCGGGGCGCCGCCGGGGTACGTGGGCTACGAGGACTCCGGCACGCTCACGAAGGCCGTGCGTCGCAAGCCGTACTCGGTGGTGCTGCTCGACGAAATCGAGAAGGCGCACCCGGATGTGTTCAATATTCTGCTGCAGGTGCTCGATGAGGGACATCTCACGGACAATTACGGCCGGGTGATCGACTTCAAGAATACGGTCGTCATCATGACGTCAAACGTCGGCGCGAAGGACATTACGCGGGGGAAGTCGCTCGGCTTCGCCGGCAACGATGCGCGCGGCGATTTCGAGCGCATTTCGGAGAAGGTGAAGGAGGAGATGGGGCGGGTGTTCAACCCTGAGTTCCTCAATCGGCTCGACGACGTGATCGTGTTCCACCCGCTCGGGAAGGAGCACATTTCGAAAATTGTGTCGATCCTGTTTGCCGACGTGCAGAAGCGTCTGGGCGAGGAGGAGATCACCATCATGCTGACCGACGCGGCGACGGAGTTCTTGGTTGACCATGGGCACGACGAGCACTACGGCGCGCGTCCGCTCAAGCGGGCGATTCAGCGGTACATCGAGGATCCGCTGTCCGAGAAGATTCTGATGGGCGAGTTCTCCAAGGGGGACGAGATTGAAGTCGCGGTCTCGGCCACTGAGAAGGAGAAACTGGAGTTCCGCGTCCTGTCCCCTACGCCTCAGGCGTAACGCAGGATCTGCGGCGGCCGGACCCAAGGGTCCGGCCGCTTGCCGTTTCGTTGTATATTTAGAGGCTATGCTGAAGAGCGTCCCCACAAGAGCGGCCACGCTGGTGTTGGCCGGTATCGTCCTGTTCACGTCTGCGGTCGCCCCTCGTGCGGCAGCCGCGCAGGACGTGACGGGGCGTTGCGCGTCCCCCGACTCCATCGCGATCCGCGGAAACACGCGAACGCCCGACGCGCGCATCCGTGGCGAGATGGGGCTGTTGCCCGGCACGCCGCTCAACTTTCCGTCGATTCAGCGTTCCATGAAGGGGCTGTACGCGCTGAACCTGTTCGATGATGTCCAGCTGCTCTGCGACTTGGAGAGCGTGCCGGAGAAGGTGCTCACGGTCATTCAGGTGCGTGAGCGTGCGATCCTTGGGGAGATCAAGGTCGTCGGCCCGAAGAACGTGTCTGAACGGTCGGTGCGTGACAAGATTGACTTGCTGATCGGTCGTCCGATCGATCCCCTGATGCTGGCCAAGGGGAGGGCGCGGATCGACTCGACGTACGAGGCCGCCGGGTACTATCTGGCGCAGGTGCGGATCGACTCCGTGAAGATGGACGACGATCGCATCGGCATCACGTACACCGTCGATGAGGGGCGTCGGCTGGCGATTTCCGGCATCGAGATCTTGGGCAACACGTCGGTGCAGGACAAGCAGGTCGTGTCGGCCATGAAGACCAAGCCCGAGGGGTTCTGGTGGTTCCGCAAGGGAGAGTTCGACGAGGACAAGTACGTCGGAGACTTGGGTGAGCGCATTCCCACCCTGTTCTCCCGACTCGGTCATGTCGACATGCGGATCGCGAAGGATACGCTGATCGTCGATCGTGAGCGCGGAAAGGGGCTGGTGCAGATTGGTATCGAAGAAGGTCCACGGTACCGGATCGGCACCTTCGAAATCGCGGGCAATCGCCGCTTTCCCACGGAGGACCTCAAGAAGTTCTATCCGTTCGAGGGCAATGATCCCACGCTTACACAGCGCGTGAAGGGGCTGATCAAGCGCGAAGCCGCCGCACCTGAAGGCATCTTCGACCAGCACCGGTGGGACGACGCCATCGAGAAGGTGAACGGCGAGTATCGCAACAACGGCTACCTGTACGCGCGCATCAACCCCGTGCTGGAGCGCAAGCTCGAGGGCCCGGATTCGGTGCCAACGGTCAATCTGCGCTGGGAAATCGATGAGAAGAATCCGGCGATCGTCAACCGCATCGAAATTCTTGGCAACGACTTCACCGCCGATGACTGCATTCGCCGGCAGATCTTCCTGGTCCCGGGCGGTGTATTCAATCAGGCGGCGCTGATCCGAAGCTATCAGAGCATCGGCAACATGAACTTCTTCGAGTCGCCGATGCCGTTCCCGGATTACCGTCCGGTGAATGATCAGGGCGATGTGGACATCGTGTTTCGCGTGAAGGAGAAGCGGACCGGCTCGATCAATTTCGGCGCGTCGATGGGGCAGGGCGGCGTGGGCTTCGGTGGCTTCATCGGCCTCGAGCAGCCCAACCTGTTCGGCCTGTGCAAGCAGGGTAAGCTGAACTGGCAGTATGGCCGGTTCTTCAACGACTTCACCGCTACGTATACCGACCCCGCTCTGCGTGGCTCTCGCGTGTCCGGTGCGATCAGCGCGTATCGTACGCAGTCCCGCTTCATCGTCGGCAACCTGGGCCAGAACATTCGCACGGGCTCACAACTGCGGTTCGGCTTGCCGGTGCCGTGGTCGTACTTCTCCACGATGGCGGTATCGTACAACGGCGAGTCGGCCACGTTTACTTCGGGGCAGATCCAGAACACCTGCACCCGGAACTGCTTCCGCTCCAATCTCGGCCTCGAGTACACCCAGGACACGCGTATCGACCTGCCGTTCGCGACGGGCGGATCCATGCGGACCATCACCGCCGACTTCAGCGGCGGTCCGTTGGGCGGCACGGTGAACTTCCAGCGTGTCACCACGGAAATGCGTGCCTACACCCAGCTGGGGCAGTTCGGGGGAACGAACCCGGGTTCGCAGCCCATCAAGTTCACGATGGGTCTCACGGCCCGCGCCGGCAGCCTGTTCGGCAATTCGGGGCCGTTCTTCTTTCAGCAGCAGTTCGCGGTCGGCGGTGTCATGTTCGGCCAGCAGTTGCGTGGCTATCCCGAGTTCTCGATCACCCCGGTCGGCTTCAATCCGAACACCGACCAGTTTCGCTCCGATCCGGCGTCGTTCGGCAACGCCTTCATGACCCTCACGGGTGAGATCGGCGTCCGGTTCAACCAGATGTTCTACCTGAATGCCTTTACCGATGCCGGTAACAACTGGGCGTCCGCACGGCAGATCAATCCGACCCGCCTCTTCCGTTCCGCCGGATTCGGGGTATCTACCGTTACGCCGCTGGGACCGCTTGGATTGGATATGGCGTATGGCTTTGATCGCACGACCGTGGACCTGGTGACCGGACGAATCCGGCCCGATCCACGTTGGCAGTTCCATTTCCGACTCGGTCAGCTCTTCTAAACTCAGGACCTAACATGCGAATTTCCTCGTTCGTCGGCGCTTGCGCCTTGGTGCTTGGCGTGCCTGCCCTGGCTTCCGCTCAGGGACAGAAGTTCGCCTACGTGAACTCTGCCGCGATCCTGCAGTCTGCCCCCGGCCGTACCGAAGCCGAGGCGCAGTTCGAGAAGGACATGACGTCCATGCGCGCGGCCGTGCAGAAGCTGTCGGATTCCCTGAATACGCTGCAGGAAGCGTATGCGAAGGAGGAGGTGTCGCTGTCACCGGCGGCGAAGGAAGCCCGGCTGAAGACGCTACGCGAGAAGCAGGCGGACTATCAGGAACGCGTGCAGAAGATGCAGGAGCAGGCGCAGGCCCGTGAGGCCGAGCTCATGCAGCCGATCATGGACAATGTGCGGAAGGTGCTCGACGACCTGCGGGCCGAGGGCGGTTTTGCCTTCATCTTCGACGTGGCGGCCGGTTCGCTGATTGTGTCGGCTGACAAGAATCTCGATATCACCGACCGCGTCGTCTCGAAGCTTCGCTTGGCGGCGCCGCGCGCGGCGCCAGCGGCCAAGCCCGTTCCGGCTGGTCCGACGAGCGCCCCCGCGGGCCTGAACACCAAGAAGCCGCCCACGGCGTGATTGCCGCAGTGCGCGGCGGTTCCGGGGATCCGCAGGCAGGCGGCGGTGATGGGCAACAGCCCATCACCGCCGCTGCCGTTGCGGCGCAAGTCGGTGGTGTCCTCGTTGGCGACGGCTCGATCCAGGTTCGTGGCGTTGCGCCCCTCGATCGCGCCGGCCCGAACGACCTGAGCTTTCTCGCACACTTGCGTTACGGGCAGTGGTTTACCACGTCCCGTGCCGGCGTGGTGTTGATCTCCCCGGAGCTCGCTGACCTCGCCGGAACGCCGCGCACGCGAATCGTGGTGGCCAAACCGGTCGACGCCATGGTCACCCTGCTGGCGCAGTTCCACCGCAAGGAACCCCGCGCCCACGGAGTACACCCGTCGGCCGTTATCGCGAGCGATGCGCGCCTCGGCGACGGCGTCACGATCGATCCCTTCGTGGTCATCGGCGAGGGCGCCGTGATCGGCGATGGCTGCTGGATCAGCGCCCAGGCGGTGATCGGCGCTGGCGCGGTGCTCGGCACGGATGTTCGGGTGCATTCCTCGGCCGTCGTGTACCCGTTTACCGAGCTGGGAGACCGCGTCATTCTCCATGCGGGAGCCCGGGTGGGCCGGGAAGGCTTCGGCTTCGTGCCTCAGGATCATGGCGTCCTGCGCGTTCCGCACGCAGGACGCTGTATCCTCGAGCACGACGTCGAGGTCGGCGCGAACAGCTGCATCGACCGGGGTAGCGTCGATGACACCGTCATCGGTGCGGGCACGAAGCTCGACAATCTCGTCCACATTGCGCACAACGTGCGCGTTGGGCGCGGGTGCTTTTTGGCGGCACAAGCCGCCGTTGCCGGATCCAGTCGGATCGGCGATGGCGTGCAAATCGGTGGGCAGGCCGGAGTAACCGGGCATGTCACGATCGGGTCGCGCGCCAATCTGGGTGGTGGCAGCGGGGCGATTGGCAACATCCCAGCAGGGGAGACGTGGTCTGGATTCCCGGCCCGCCCCCACCGCGACCATTTGCGTGCGACAGGGGCACTGGCCCGCCTCGCGAAGATTGTGCGTCCTCTTGAGCAGCTGGTGAGCAGCGCGGCCGCGACGCCTCGCGCCGGTGGTCCCCCCGATGGCAGCGCGACATGATCGCCAAGGCTGGGCGGGCTGCCGCCGTGGTCACGAGAGCCACAAGCGAGCCGGCTGGACAGCGGCGCACCATTCGAGGGGAGGCGGTGGTCGACGGCATCGGCCTTCACCTCGGTCAACCCTGTCGACTGACCTTCCGCCCGGCTCCGTCGGGCACGGGAATTGTGTTCCGCCGACTGGATATCGAGAACGCGGCACCAATCCCCGCGCGCGTGGATGTCGCGGTCGACGCTGAACGTCGGACGCAGCTCGGCACGGGTGCAGACGCGTTTCACACAGTGGAGCATGTACTCGCCGCGGTGGGCGCGCTGGCGATCGACGATCTCGAGATCGGAATGGACGGGCCAGAGCCGCCGATTATGGACGGGAGCGCGGCGCCGTTTCTCGACGCCTTGCGTGAGGCGGGCGTGGTGGCCAACGGGGGGCGCCCCGATTGGCTGGTGCTGCGGAAGTCGATTCGGGTGGTGGACGGAGAGTCGGTGTACGAGGCCAGCCCCTGCATGGGCCTTTCGCTCGACGTCACGATCGATTTCCCGCACCCGCTGATCGGCACCCAGCGCACGCAGTGCATGGTGACCGCCGACAGCTTTACGCGAGAACTCGCGGCCGCCCGGACGTTCGGGTTCCTGCACGAAGTGGACGCGCTACGCGCGAAAGGATTGATTCAGGGGGCATCCACGGCCAACGCAGTGGTCCTCGACACCGACGGCGTCGTGGGCACCGCGCTCCGTTGGCCCGATGAGTTTGCTCGGCACAAGGCCCTCGATTGTGTCGGTGATCTCGTTCTCGCTGGCGCGCGCGTCCGCGCGCATATCGTCGCTCACAAACCGAGTCACCGGGGCACGGTCGCCCTGGTGCGAGCCCTCGTGCAACACGCCGTCCGGGAGCCCGCCGTGTATTCCATCGAAGACATCATGCAGGTGCTGCCGCACCGCTATCCGTTTCTGCTCGTCGATCGCATTCTGGAGATCGAGGAAGGGAAGCGGATCGTGGGGCTCAAGAACGTCACGATCAACGAGCCGTTCTTCCAGGGCCACTTCCCTGGCCATCCGATTATGCCCGGCGTGTTGATCATCGAATCGATGGCGCAGGTGGGCGGAATGCTGCTCATGCGCACGATCGCCGATCCGTCGAGTAAGGTGGTGTACTTTCTGTCGCTCGACAACGTGAAGTTCCGCCGGCCGGTCAAGCCGGGGGATCAGCTGCGGATCGAGATGGAAGTGCTGCAGCTCCGCGGCATGATGTGCAAGATGCGTGGCGTCGCCACGGTGGATGGCCAGGTGGTCACGGAGGCGGACATGTCCGCGATGGTTCGCGATCGATGACTGCACGCATTCATTCGACGGCACTGGTCGATGCGTCGGCGCATCTGGGTGCGGACGTCGAGGTGGGGCCGTGGGCGATCATCGGCCCGCAGTGTACCATCGGCAACGGCACGCACATCGCGGCGCGCGCGACGCTCGAACGGAACGTTCGGCTCGGAGCGCGCGTGCAGATCGGCATCGGCGCGATCCTCGGCGGCGACCCACAGGACCTCAAGTATCGCGGTGAAGAGACGTGGGTCGATATCGGTGACGATACCTCCGTGCGTGAGTACGCGACGATCAACCGCGGGACCGCGCATTCGATCACCACGAGCGTCGGACGCAACTGTTTCCTGATGAGCTACGTGCACCTGGCGCACGATTGCCATATCGGTGACAACGTGATCATCTCGAACGGCACGCAACTGGCGGGACACGTCACGGTCGAGGACAAGGCCACGATCTCCGGCCTCTGCGCCGTGCATCAGTTTTCGCGTATCGGCCGGCATTCGTTCATCGGCGGATGCTCGCGGGTGGCGCAGGATGTGCCGCCGTTTGTTCGCGCCGTGGGCAATCCCATCAAGCTGTTCGGCCTCAACTCGGTGGGGTTACGCCGGACGGGATTCGATGAGGATGTGGTCCGTGAACTCAAACGGGCCTATCGTACCTGCTTCCGGTCCGATCTCAATCTCGGGCAGGGCGTCGAGAAGGCCCGTGCTGAATTGACGATGCTCCCCGAGGTACAGCACTTCCTCGACTTCATCGAAGCGAGCCAGCGAGGCGTCGGATTCTGAGAACCACGGCCATGACTCCGGAGGCGCGCGCCTTCTCCAAACGCGATGCGCCGCGCGTCGGTGTCGTCGGCGCCGGAGGTCTTGGGGTGCACCACGTGCGCATCCTTCGCGATCTCTGCGGCGATCGTTTTGCCGGATTCGTCGACGAGAATCCCGGTCGTGCCGCCGAAGTCGCGACGCAGCATGGCGTGCGCGTGTATCCGTCGTTGGCGACCATGCTCGATGATGTCGATGCGGTGTCGATCGTGGTGCCGACCACGGCGCACCACGCGGTCGCCTCGGCCGCACTCGATCGTGGGAAGCATGTATTCGTCGAGAAGCCGTTCACGGTCACGCTTGACGAAGCTGACGATCTGCTGGCGCGGGCCCGCGCGGCCGGCGTGTTGCTACAGGTCGGCCATGTGGAGCGCTTCAACCGCGCGGTCCGCGCGGCCATGCCGTTTGTCGATGGGCCGAGGTTCATCGAAAGTGACCGCCTCGCGCCCTTCAATCCGCGCGGCTCCGATGTCGCGGTCGTGCTCGATCTGATGATCCACGATCTGGATCTCGTGCACACGCTTGTGGGCCTGCGGGTGGCCGACGTCCAGGCCATGGGGATGCCGGTGCTTACGCCGCAGATCGACATCGCGAATGCGCGCCTCACTTTCGCCAACGGCGCGGTGGCGAACATCACCGCGAGCCGGGTGTCGCGCGAACGGCTGCGCAAGCTCCGGATCTTCCAGCGCAGCGGCTACCTCTCGCTTGATCTGGCCGCCGGGACGGGGGAGTTCTTTCGGTTGCGCGGCGACTTCGATCCGATGCTGCTTGCGCGCGCGCCTCGTGCGCTTGAGGAGTTCGTGGAGCGGGTGCCTCTCGAGGCGCCCGACGGTGAGCCGCTGGTGCTGGAACTCTCGCAGTTCCTCGGGGCGATCGCCGGGCGGAACCCGGTGGCCGTGACGGGTGAGGAAGGGCGTGAGGCGCTCGAAGCGGCGTTGCGGATCGTGACGGCGATCGAGGCCGCCCAACAGGTCATGCGCGCCTCCGACGAGTCGGCGCGTGCGTGAGATTCTGTTTGTCGTCGGCGAGGCATCCGGCGATCTGCACGCGGGGAAAGTGGCTGAAGAGCTGCGCGTCACGGCCCCGGAGCTGGCGATGGTCGGGGTCGGCGGTGGACACATGCGGACCGCCGGTGTCGAGATCCTCGAGGACGTCGAGAATCTTGCGGTGATGGGCTTCGCCGAAGTCATTCGGCACATTCCGAAACACTACGCGCTGCTGGGCCGATTGCGCGCGCGGATCGAGAGCGGCCGCGTGGCGCTGGTGGTGCTGCTCGATTACCCCGGCTTCAACCTGAAGGTGGCGGAGGTCGCCAGGCAGGCCGGTGTGCCGGTGTTGTACTACATCACACCACAGGTCTGGGCGTGGGGGGCCGGCCGGTTGCCGAAGCTGGCGCGCGTTGTGACCAAGGCCGCGTCCATTCTCCCGTTCGAAGAGGGATTGCTTCGGCGCCACGGCGTGGACGCGACGTTCGTCGGCCATCCGCTGCTCGATCGCGCGCAATCTCTACCGACATCGGCCGCCGCGCGGGCGGCGCTGGGGCTGCCCGCCGAGGGACCGATTCTCGCGGTCTTTCCCGGCAGTCGTCGAGCCGAGTTGGCGCGCCATCTGCAGCCGTTCATGGAAACGGCCACGGTGTTGCAGTCCCGGATTCCCGGGCTGACCGTCGTCGTGAGCGTGGCGCCGACGGTGCAGATCAGCCATGCCGAGTGTCCCTTCCCGCGGGTGCATGGCGCGTCGTTCAACGTACTCCGTGCCGCGACGGCCGGGCTCCTCAAGAGCGGGACCACGACGCTCGAGGCGGCGGTGGCCGGACTGCCGCACGTCATCGGCTATCGGACCAGCGCGATCACGTACGCAATTGCGCGGCGCGTGGTGAA
>NZ_JBILKJ010000044.1:0-22013 GCF_044376735.1 Gemmatimonas sp. | reverse complement strand
CGGAGTACGAACACCCGGCCGGCCAGGCCGTCCGGGCAACCATCCTAGAATGCCTACGATCAATCAGCTGGTCCGCCGCGCCCGTAAGGACGTGGTGGAGAAGTCCAAGGCGCCCGCGCTCAAGAGCAATCCGTTCAAGCGTGGCGTGTGCACCCGCGTCTACACCACGACGCCCAAGAAGCCCAACTCGGCGCTGCGCAAGGTTGCGCGTGTTCGTCTCACGAACCAGCTCGAGGTGACGGCCTACATCCCCGGTGAAGGACACAACTTGCAGGAGCACTCGATCGTGCTCGTGCGCGGTGGCCGTGTGAAGGACCTTCCCGGCGTGCGTTACCACATCGTCCGCGGCACGCTTGACGCGTCGGGCGTCAACGGCCGTAACCAGAGCCGTTCGAAGTACGGCACCAAGCGCCCCAAGAAGGGCGCCGCGGCTGCTGCAGCCGCCAAGGGAGGTAAGAAGAAGTGAGCCGCCGCAAAAGCGCCGTAAAGCGCACCGTGCTTCCTGACGCTCGCTATGACAGCCAGACCGTCTCGAAGTTCATCAACAACCTGATGATTCAGGGCAAGAAGTCCACCGCCGAAGGCATCTTCTACGGCGCGATGGACATCGTGGAAGCCAAGACCAGCCAGCCGGGTGTGGGCGTGTTCAAGCAGGCGTTGAACAACCTCAAGCCGGTGGTCGAAGTGAAGAGCCGCCGCGTTGGCGGTGCCACGTACCAGGTGCCGGTCGAGGTCCGTCAGGATCGTCGTTCCGCCCTCGCCATGCGTTGGCTCATCGGGTATTCGCGCGACCGCAACGAGAAGTCGATGGCCGAGAAGCTGGCCGCCGAAGTGCTCGCCGCGAGCCGTGGCGAAGGCAATGCGATCAAGAAGAAGGAAGACACGCATCGCATGGCCGAAGCCAACAAGGCGTTCGCGCACTATCGCTGGTAGTAACCGATCATCTGCAGTCGGACTGCTGTCGGGTCACACTGACGGCACATGCATCACAACGGCTCCGGAATATTCCGGGGCCGTTGTCATTTCTGGGAGGCGTAGTCACGGTGTCGGCCGCAACGTCATGCGGATGGCCTGCGTCGTTGCCCTCGGCTCGTGGGGGCGTCAACTTCCAAGGAGAGCGCTGCCTCACCCCGAGGTCGCGAAACGGCAAACCCGACGGAAGTCGGGGAC
This sequence comes from Gemmatimonas sp., assembly GCF_044376735.1. GTDB lineage: Bacteria > Gemmatimonadota > Gemmatimonadetes > Gemmatimonadales > Gemmatimonadaceae > Gemmatimonas. The sequence continues at coordinate 20,843 of NZ_JBILKJ010000044.1, read as the reverse complement.
GCAAAGCTCCGGGGCTTTCACGTGGTCCGCCACGTCAGCCGGCCGAGTTACCGAACGAACCCGCTTGAGGAGTCGCCGTGCCAGATCGCGCGATGTCGCCCACCCGCGTTTGGGTCCTGTGTGGGGCCATGCTGTTGTTGGCCTCATGCCGATCGGCCAACCCGACCACGGTGTTCGACCCCGACAGCGGCAGCTTGGTCTCGCTCGAGGCGATGATCGCCGGACCGTCCCAACGGCGCGAGGCAACCGCGCCGTTGACCGTGCTGCGCTATGCCAATCGGCTGCCCCGGATCGACTTCCCAGCCGTCCGGCCCACGTGCCTGACGCAAGGCGAAGACTTTGGGGCATGGACCGTGCGGTTCGACGGATACGGCTGTGTGGCCGTGGGCGGCGAAGGACGGCTGGCGTCGCTCGAGATGGGCCCCAAGGCCGCGCAGAAGGACTACATGACCCATGCGCCGCTCGTGCTTGGCCCCCAGTATGGGAGCCGCATGGTGATGCATACGCGCTTCGAGACCACGGCACAGCTGCGCAACGGCACCCCGAACCCGTGGGAAGTGGGGTGGGTCATCTGGCAGTACACCAATGATGAGCGCTTCTACTACTTCATCCCGAAACCCAACGGATGGGAAGTCGGCAAGCGCGATCCGGCGTATCCCGGCGGCCAGCGATTCCTCGGCTCGGGGTCGGAGCGGACCTTCCCGATCGGCCGGACGTACGGCGTCACGATCGTGCAAGTCGACGAAATGATCGCCGTGTTCGTGGACGGCCAGGAAATCGTGCGCCTTCGCGATGAGGAGAGCCCCTACCGAAAAGGGCGCATCGGCATCTATGCCGAGGATGCGACGGTGAAGGTGCACTCGGTCCGGGCGCTGTAGCCCCCGCGAGGGCTGACCGCCGGCCACGGGCGTGGCCGATGTCGCCGTCACACGGCGGTGAGGAGCGGGGGGAGTGGCGCGGTGTCAGGGAATCGGGGCGCCGAGTGGGGTGACGTGGGGGCTGACGGGCCGTCTATCGCAAAACGTCACACTGCAGGTATTGTGAGTGAGTCCAGACGGCGCGAACAGGCGGACCCCATTCCGGGGGCAATCAATCCGACCCGTCCGATGCCGTTCGCGGGTACTCCCTGTCCACCGTCCCCTTGCCGTTCTTTTCCGCCTCTTCGGAGTCGTGGTGTCGCCGTTCTCGGGTCGAGCGTGCCGCCCTTGCGGGCGCGCTCGTCTGGCTGGCGGCGATCCCTGCTGGCGCCCAAGGTAGCCCAGCAGAGCGCTATCTCGCGGCGATGTCCGTGGCGTACGCCGCGAAGGCGCGCGGCGACACGCTCGCCGCGCGGGTGAGTTTCGAGCAGGCGATCGCAGCGGACACGAGTCAGGCGTTGCCGCGCATCGAGCTCGGGTACCTCGCACTGGCCGGTGGAGACCGGCCGCGGGCGGCGGTGTACCTGAAGCAAGGCGTCGATCGCGATCCGTCGCGCCCGGAGGTGCATCGGCAGCTGGGCTACGTACTGGTCAGCCTGAAGCGCACGCGCGCGGCCATCGCGGCCTTCGAAGGCATCGCGACGACGACCGCCGGTCTCACGCCGGTCGATCATCTGGCGCTCGGCTACCTGTATGATGAAATCGGTGGTGAGAAGCGTGCCCTCGCGGCGTTCACGGAGGCGTCGCGCGCCAGCGACACGGTCGTGTCGATGCCGGCGAGGCGCGCGCTGCGCGTCAAACAGGGATCCGGCACCTCGTCCTTCTCCGAGGGGTACCTCGCGCCGTTTTATCAGACGCGGTTCAGGAACACCATCGGCACCGGCTTCACGCGCCTCGGGATCGAGAGCGGCGGGTCCTGGGGCCAGGCGCTCTACACGTCGCTACGGGCCACGCGCGATTCGAAGTCGTCGAGTGGGCTCCAGTCGCGGGTGCTCAGCGACAACGCGGCGATGCTCGCGGGCGGCGTGCGCGTGCGTCCGGCGCGTGGCCCGCTCTGGTTCTATGCCGAAGCGGGTGGTGCGCGATCGCTGCTCGCGGGATCCGACAACCGCTGGACACGCGATCTTCGCGCCGGTGCCTACGTGGTGCTGTCGCACGAACGCCAGCTCGGGGACGGCTCGAATCTGCGACTGTTGACCGACCTGTCGGGTGATGTCAGCTGGTACGAGCGCTTCGACAAGAACGTGATCGGATACGTGCAGCTGCGCGAAGGATTCCGCGTCGGATCGCTCGCGACCAAGGCGGTCGATTTCTTTGCCCGTGGCTGGGCGGGATACGACACGCGTGCGGACTTCTTCAATCGCGCTGCTGAAATCGGCGGCGGCGTGGCGCTGCGCCCCGGACACGGTTTCGTGTTTCTCGCCGAGGGGATCGCGGGCCGCTTCCTTATGACGCCGCCGGCGGGGACGAACATGCGGTACCAGGACTGGCGGTTCACCGCGGTCTACGGCTGGCGCCGCCTCAAACCGCTGCACGACCCGCTCACGCGAGACCGCCCATGACGCCGTACGAAATCGCCATCGCGGTCGTCGGAGTGCTTTATCTGCTCTTTGCGATCGACGACGTGTTCTTCGACAGCGTGTACTGGTTCGGCCGCGTGTTCAACTGGTGGGAGCGGCCGGCCGTGACCACGAAGGAGTTGAAAGAGGTCAGCGAGTGGCGCATCGCGGTCGTGACGCCGGCTTGGAAGGAGCAGGACGTGATCGCGCGCATGCTCATGTACAACCTGCCGCGCATCGACTACCAGCGATACGACTACTGGATCGGCACCTATCAGAATGATCCGGAGACGCGCCGTGAGGTCGACAAGGTGCGGGCGGTCTATCCGAACGTCCGGAAGGTCGTCACGGATCACGATGGCCCGTCGTCGAAGGCCGATTGCGTGAATACCGTGCTGTCGGCCATCGTCGCCCATGAAGAGCGCGCCGGGCTTCGATATGATCTGCTCATCTTCCACGACGTCGAAGACCTGATCCATCCGCAGGAGCTGCGGATGCTGAACTGGTACTTCCGTGGGGAGGGTGCCGACTTCGTGCAGTTGCCGGTGCTCTCGACGCCGCCCTACTGGTACGACTTCGTGGCGGGGACGTACATCGATGAATTCGCCGAGCAGTACACCAAGAACATGTTCGTACGCGAGAAGGTGTGGGGCTTCGTGCCGTCAGCCGGTGTGGCGACGTGCGTGCGTCGCAGTGTGATCGACCAGTTGATGGAAGAGCGCAACGGCGTGCCCTTCGCCACCAACTCGCTTACCGAAGACTACGACCTCGGACTCGGCCTCACGGTGCAAGGACGGCCGACGCGCTATCTCCATCAGTACGTGACGTCGAGCGAAGAGCCGGGCGCGCCCGATGAGCTGGTGGCCACCTGGGCGCCGTTCCCGCAAACGTTCACTACGGCGGTGCGTCAGCGGACGCGCTGGATGGCCGGTATCGTGTTCCAAGGCTGGGAGCACTGGGGCTGGCCGGCGGGGCTCACCTGGATCCTTGCGCACGACCGACGTGGTCCGTTGGGATATCTCGTGGTGCTCGCGGGCTACATTCTGGTGGTGTACTACGTGGGCTACGAGTGGATTCAGTCGTTCCTGCGCCCCGATCTCCCTGATCTGGTGCAGAGTCCATGGTTCCAGTGGCTGTTCTGGATCGGCTTCCTGTTCATGCTGAATCGTCTGGTGCAGCGCGCGTTGGCGACGGGTCGACTGTATGGGTTCTGGCAGGCCATGCTGGCGATCTTCCGAACGCCGTTCAGCAACATCGTGAACCTCGTGGCGACCCTGCGTGCCGCTATTCAATACGCCCGCCATCGACGCACCGGCATTCCAATGAGTTGGGACAAGACCGAGCACTCGCTGCCGCCGCAGGTCGGTGCGCAAATGCGACTCGGCGAGCGGCTCATCGAGGAGAACAAGCTCACGACCCAACAACTGGTACTGGCGCTCAAGCAGCAGCGTGAGCACGGCGGTCAGCTCGGCGCCATTCTGGTGAACCAAGGTGTCGTCTCGCGTGACGATATCGAGATCATCGTCAAATCCACGAAATCATGAGCACCTCGCGCTGGTTGACCCCGATGCGTGGCGGGATGCGCGCCATCGATTCGAACGAACCGCCCCACGTGCTGGCGATTGTGGGAACGCGCCCCGAGGTGATCAAGATGGCGCCGGTGGTGCGGGCGATACGCGAACGGGGGCGCATGCGCGTCACGCTGGTCTCCACCGGTCAACATCGCGAGCTGCTCACGCGCGCTTTCCACGATGTCGGCGTGCAGCCCGACATCGCGCTGTCGCTGATGACGACGAATCAGACGCCCAGCGAGTTCGTCGCGCGCGGGATCACGGCGCTCGACGACGTGATGGTGCAGTCGAAGGCGAGCGTCGTGCTGGTGCAGGGCGACACCAGCAGCGCGATTGCGGGTGCGATGGCGGCCACGTGGCGATCCATTCCGGTTGGACACGTGGAAGCCGGGCTGCGTTCCTTCAATTTTCAGGAACCGTTCCCCGAGGAATTCCATCGTCGGGTGGTGGGCGTTGCCTCCCAGTGGCATTTCACGCCCACGCCGGAGAGCCGCGAGAACCTGCTCCGCGAGGGCGTGCCGATGCATCGGATCTTCGTGACCGGCAACACGATCGTGGACGCGGTGCGGCAGATGGATCTCACGTCCCCCTATGAGAATCCGGCGCTGGCCGAACTTGGTGCAGGGCGGGTGGCGTTAGTCACGGCGCACCGTCGTGAGAACCATGGTGCTGCGATGCGCGATATCGCGCGCGCCGTTCGCCGACTGATCGATGCCGTCCCGGACCTGCAGGTGGTGTTCCCGCTGCATCCGAATCCGAACGTGCGCGGCATGTTCCAGGAGATGCTGGGGACGACTCCGCGCGTACTGCTGACGGAGCCGCTGGCGTATCGGGACCTGCTCAAGTTGATGCACCGCAGCACGCTGATTCTGTCCGACTCTGGCGGTTTGCAGGAAGAGGCGCCCTCGATGGGACGCCCGATCCTGATATTGCGGGAGCGGACGGAGCGTCCGGAGGTCGTGCAGGTCGGTGCCGGCATCCTGGTGGGCACGGATCCGGATCTGATCGTGAAAGAGGCGCTCAGTATCCTGTGCGATCCGGTGGTCTATCAGCGGATGGTCTCGGGGCCGAACCCGTTCGGGGATGGCCGCGCGGGACACCATATTTGCGAGATCTTGGAGTCAGCGCTGGTGGATGCGGAGGAGATGGCGTCGGCCGAGATGGTCATCTAGCGGTGCTGGCCGCCGCTCGCCGGGCGTTGGGTGTGGGGACCAATAGCCGAGTTTGCTACGGACAGTGGTGTGGCAGAGTGGCATCATCCGGGACATTGTTGTAGTATGTATGCCACATCCTGAGCGCCGATGAACAGGTGACCGCACCCCGAAAGCGACGCGATGCCGAGTAGGCGCGCGCAAATGGCTCAGTTCGCCATCTGGCACGGCTTATGCGACACTCCGCCTCAGGTCATTTACGTTCCCGTCCCATTCTCTGAGTGTCCCGTGCGCGTTCTCGAGACCATCCGCCGCTCCCTGCACCCCGCGCTCGCCGTTGGGCTGTTGCTCGCGGGCGGGCCGATCGCCATGCCGTTGGCCGCGCAGCCGACCACGCCGGTCACGTTCGAGTCGCTCGGGTACGATAGCCCGGTGAATCCGAATTACCCCAGCACGCAGGCGAACAACTACAACTGCAATTGGGGCGGCCAGGCCATTCCGGGTGGATTCTCCGGCTTCACCTGGGGCGGGTTCTCGGCGCTCGATCTGCAGGACTATTTGTACTCCGATGGGCAGCAGACGTGGGGGCGGTGTTTCGTGAACGGCCGCCAGGGATCGCTGTACGCGATCAACCAGACCACCGAGATCCTGACGGGCTACCAGCAGAAGTATTCGTCGTACCAGCCGACCGCGACGCAGGTCGTGGCGGTGTCGGGAGCGGCGTCGGCCAACTTTTCCAGCTCCACGCTCTTCTCGCTGCAGTCGATGGAGCTGGGCGGCGGCTGGGGCAACGTGTCGAATCTTCGCGTGAGCGGCTTCAACAGTGGCACGCAGGTGTGGTCGCAGGATTTCAGCTTCCTTGGCACCGGGGGCGCGTATTCCACGATGATGGCCCAACTTGGCCTGATCAACGAGGTTCGGTTCAGCGCCACGTATTCGGCGGACGTCGCGACGATCGATCCCTATGGTACGATCGCTGAGCAGATGGGCTACGGCATGTCACAGCCCTCGGCGTACCGGACCTTCTGGGTCGACAACATCAACATCCGGACGACCGTGCCGGAGCCCGGCACGTGGGCGCTGATGGCCACCGGCCTCGCCGGGCTGGCCTTCGCGGCCGGTCGCCGCCGGCAGCGCTGACGCGCGGCCTCACCTGACTTGGCGCGCCGCTGGGCTTATGCCGGCGGCGCGCGGTGCGTTTGGGGGCCGGCGGACGGATGACGGACTGGGGCGGTTCAGCCGGGACGGGTTCAAGCCGAGCGGGTTCGTATAAGTCCCGTGGTTACCGATATTTCCGCGTGCAGCGGCGGGTTGACATCCCTGACCGAGTCCATCATGTTAGGTGTCTGCTCCGAAACGCCTTTCCATCGGCGCCACGAGCAGAACGCAGTCCTGCACTACGATCTCGGCGATCTGCGGCCGAGAGCCCTATGGGCCACCTCTCGAGGTGGGGGCGAGAAGCAAAGGGGGCAAGGCACGGTCTCCCGGGACTTCACGCACGCTGTACCGGCTTCGGCGTCTGAGACGATCCGAGGCTCCCGACAAGCAACGCAGCCAATTTGACGTTGGTCACGGAGTCCGCTGTTCTCTGTGGCCGACGCGCTTGGGTCCCCACTCGCGCACCAGCGGCGAGTGCACCCGGCGGCAGCGGATGGATACCGGTCTCGCGCAAAGGCGAGGCGACAGGTCCAGCCGTTTTTTTGCTGGTCCACTTTTCGTCAAAGATTGGCGCCGCGTAAGCGAGTGCCGCCGACAACTATGCCGCGTACGACCCCGCTCGAGCATTATCGCAATATCGGCATCATGGCCCACATCGATGCCGGTAAGACCACGACCACTGAGCGAATCCTCTACTACACGGGGAAGTCGCACAAGATTGGTGAAGTCCATGACGGCGCCGCCACCATGGACTGGATGGAGCAGGAACAGGAGCGCGGTATCACGATCACGTCGGCCGCGACGACCTGCTTCTGGCAGCGCCATGGGCAGAGCGATACCAAGGGCGACGGACCCGAGTATCGCATCAACATCATCGACACGCCGGGCCACGTCGACTTCACCGTCGAAGTGCAGCGCTCGCTGCGCGTGCTCGACGGCGCGGTGACGCTGCTCGACTCGGTGGCGGGCGTGGAGCCGCAGACCGAAACGGTGTGGCGCCAGGCCGACGGCTACGCCGTGCCGCGCATGATCTTCGCGAACAAGATGGATCGCGTCGGCGCCAATTTCGAACGGTGCGTCGCGATGATTCACGACCGGCTGTCCAAGAGCGCCCAGCCGCTCCAGTTGCCCGTAGGCTCGGGTGAGCTGTTCACCGGTCACCTCGACGTCATCGAGCGCAAGCAGTACATCTTCGACGAGCAGACGCTCGGTAAGACGTTCACGGTCACGGACATTCCGGCCGAGTTCCATGACGCGGTGGAAGAAGCCCGCCACAAGCTCATCGACACCGTCGTGGAATACGACGATGCGCTGATGGAGAAGTATCTGGCCGGTGAAGAGCTCTCGGTTGCCGAGATTCGCAGTGCCATCCGGACGGCGACGTGCTCGGGCAAGTTCATCCCGATTCTCTGCGGCGCTTCGTTCAAGAACAAGGGCGTGCAGGCGCTGCTCGACGCCGTGATCGACTTCCTGCCGGCGCCGGTCGACGTGCCCGCGATCAAGGGTCATCTGCCGCACCACGACGAGACGTTCGTGGAGTGCCCGGTGACCGACGACGCGCCGTTCGCTGGCCTGGCGTTCAAGATTGCCACCGACCCGTTTGTCGGAAAGCTGACGTTCTTCCGCTGCTACTCGGGCGTGCTCACGTCCGGCTCGTACGTCTACAACAGCACGAAGGACAAGCGCGAGCGCGTGGGCCGTCTGCTGCAGATGCACGCCAACAAGCGTGAAGAAATCCCCGAAGTGCGTTGCGGCGACATCGCCGCGGCGATCGGCCTGAAGGACACGCGCACTGGCGACACGATGTGCACGGAAGAATCGCCGATCATCCTGGAAGCGATGAAGTTCCCGGCCCCCGTCATCGACGTCGCCATCGAGCCGAAGACGAAGGCGGACCAGGACAAGCTGGCGATCGCCCTGCAGAAGTTGGCCGAAGAAGATCCGACGTTCCGCGTGCGCTCCGACCCGGAAACGGGGCAGACGATCATCGCCGGCATGGGCGAGCTGCACCTCGAGATCATCGTCGATCGTATGCAGCGCGAGTTCAAGGTCGACGCGAACGTCGGTCGCCCGCAGGTGGCCTATCGCGAGACGATCAAGAAGCGCGTCGAAAAGATCGAAGGCAAGTTCATCCGCCAGTCTGGTGGTAAGGGTCAGTACGGCCATGTGGTGATCAACATGGAGCCGAGCGAGCCGGGTCAGGGCTTCGTCTTCGAAGACAAGGTCGTGGGTGGTGTGATTCCGCGTGAATTCATCGGCCCGACCGAAGCGGGTATCAAGGAAGCGCTGGATACGGGTGTGCTCGCGGGTTACCCGGTGGTGGACATCAAGGTGCAGCTGGTGTACGGCTCGTACCACGATGTCGACTCGTCCGAAATGGCGTTCAAGATCGCTGGCTCGATGGCCTTCAAGGAAGCGGCGCGTCTCGCGAATCCGTGTCTCCTGGAGCCGGTGATGAAGGTCGAGGTCGTGTGCCCGGAAGCGTACATGGGCGACGTCCTCGGTGACCTGTCCTCGCGTCGCGGCAAGATCGGCGGCATGACGCAGCGCGGCGAGGCGCAGGTGATCTCGGCAAGTGTTCCGCTTTCCGAGATGTTCGGTTACTCGACCAAGCTGCGCAGCATGTCGCAGGGGCGAGCGGTCTACTCGATGGAGTTCGCGCTCTACGAGGAAGTGCCGAAGTCGAAGGCCGAAGAGATCATCAGCAAGGTGAAGGCGTAAGCCTCACCCACTCATTCACTACCCAATTACAAGAACCGAACCATGGGCAAGGCAAAGTTCGAGCGGAACAAGCCGCACGTGAACGTGGGAACGATCGGCCACGTCGACCACGGCAAGACGACGACGACGGCTGCTCTCACGAAGATCTCGGCGGAATCCTACGGCACGAAGTACATCGCGTACGACGAAGTCGCGAAGGCGTCCGAGTCGCAGGGTCGTCGTGACTCCACGAAGATCATGACGATCGCCACGTCGCACGTCGAGTACGAGACGGCCAACCGTCACTACGCGCACGTCGACTGCCCGGGCCACGCCGACTACGTGAAGAACATGATCACGGGTGCGGCGCAGATGGACGGCGCGATCCTGGTCGTGTCTGCGGTCGACGGTCCGATGCCGCAGACGCGTGAGCACATCCTCCTGGCGCGCCAGGTCAACGTGCCCTCGGTCGTGGTGTTCCTCAACAAGTGCGATCTCGTCGAAGACGAAGAGCTCCTCGACCTCGTCGAGCTCGAAGTTCGCGAGCTGCTGTCGAAGTACAACTATCCTGGTGACGACGCCCCGGTGATCCGTGGCTCGGCCATCAACGCGATCAACGGCGACCCGAAGTGGGTGGCCGAGTTCATGAAGCTGTACGAGGCGCTGGATAGCTACATCCCGGAGCCGGTGCGCGAAGTGGACAAGCCGTTCCTCCTCCCGGTCGAAGACGTGTTCTCGATCACGGGTCGTGGTACGGTGGCGACGGGCCGTATCGAGCGCGGCATCGTGAAGGTCGGCGAAGAAGTGCAGGTCGTCGGCTACAACAGCGAGCGCAAGACGATCGTCACGGGCGTCGAAATGTTCCGCAAGCTGTTGGACGAAGGGCAGGCCGGTGACAACGTCGGTCTGCTGCTCCGCGGCATCGACAAGAAGGAAATCGAGCGCGGCATGGTGTTGGCCAAGCCGAACTCGATCAAGCCGCACACGAAGTTCCTGGCCGAGGTGTACGTCCTCACGAAGGAAGAGGGTGGCCGCCACACGCCGTTCTTCAAGGGCTACCGTCCGCAGTTCTACTTCCGCACGACGGACGTGACGGGCACCATCGAGCTTCCCGAAGGGATGGAGATGGTGATGCCGGGCGACAACATCCAGATGACGATCGAGCTCATCATCCCGATCGCGATGGAAGAGACGATCCGCTTCGCGATCCGCGAGGGTGGTCGTACGGTCGGCGCCGGCGTCGTCACCAAGATCCTCGCCTAATCAGAAGCATCAGGTGTGCCGTGGCCGGTTCGTTTGAACCGGCCACGCTGTACCGGGTGATTCTCTACCAGGAATTCAGATGGCTGGCCGCATTCGTATTCGCCTCAAGGCTTTTGACCACGCCGTGATCGACCAGGCGTCGGCTGACATCGTTCGCACCGCTGAAAAGACGGGCGCGTCGGTGTCGGGACCGATTCCTCTTCCCACGAAGACGCAGCGTTGGACGGTCCTTCGCTCGCCGCACGTGGACAAGAAGTCGCGCGAGCAGTTCGAACTGAAGACGCACAAGCGCGTGATCGATATCCTCGATTCGCGTGCCGGTACCGTGGACGCGCTGACCAAGCTCGATCTTCCGGCCGGTGTCGACGTCGAAATCAAGGTCGAGTAGTCGCAGGTTGTCGGTGTAGGGTGTGTACAGAGGACATCGCATACGGCGTTGTCCTCCTCAGTCCAACGGTGCGGATCTCCCGATCCCCCGCGACTCGTACGGAGCAGACTTTTCATGATCGGCATTATCGGCAAGAAGCTGGGGATGACCCAGCTGTTCAACGAGCAGGGGCAGCAAGTGCCCTGCACCGTGGTGGAGGCCACGCCCAATCCCGTCGTCAAGGTCATGACGCAGGAACAGGCGGGTTTTGCTGCGGTGGAGCTCGGATACGGCGCGCAGCGCGTCGCACGCGAGAATAAGAAGGGTGAGCGCACGCCGCGCGGACGTCGCGCGACGCAGGCGGAAGTCGGACATGCGAAGAAGGCCGGGCTGGACGCTCCGCCGTCGGTGCTCCGCAGCTTCCGTCTCGACGACGCCCCGGGCAAGAACCCCGAGGCCCCGACGTACACGGTGGGCGATACGATCACGGTCGGTATCTTCGCGCCTGGCGAGAAGGTCAAGGTCGAAGGCACCTCAAAGGGCCGCGGCTTCCAGGGCGTGGTCAAGCGCCATGGCTTCCACGGTGGACCGAACACGCACGGTAACACCAAGCACCGCAAGCCTGGCTCGATCGGCGCGGGCACGGATCCGTCGCGCGTCATCAAGGGCAAGAAGATGCCTGGTCAGTACGGCAACGTCCGTCACACGGCCATCGGCATTCGCATCGAGAAGATCGATGCTGAGCGCAACCTCATTTATCTGCGCGGCAGCGTGGCGGGGCCGACGAACGGCATCGTCTTCGTGCGGAAGCAGGGCTGATCATGACCACGGAAACTCAGACCTTTCAGGCGCCTGTGTTCTCGGCGCAGGGCAAGCAGGGCGGCACGCGCCAGCTTCCCGAAGGCATGTTCGACGGCACGGTGAACGTGCCGGTCATGCACCAGGCGGTGAAGGCGTTCCTCGCCAATCGTCGTCAGGGCACGGCCAAGACCAAGACGCGCGGCGAAGTGACCGGCGGTAACCAGAAGCCATGGAAACAGAAGGGCACCGGTCGTGCCCGTCAGGGCTCGACGCGCGCGCCGAACTGGCCGGGCGGTGGTACCGTGTTCGGTCCGATCCCGCGGAAGTACACGCAGATCGTGCCGAAGCAGGTTCGTGCCTTGGCGCGGAAGAGCGCGCTGAACGCCCGGGCCCGTGAGAACGCGGTCATGCTGGTCGACGCGCTGAGCTACAGCGCGCCCAAGACGAAGGCGATGCTCAGCCTGTTCGCGTCGCTTGGCGTCGCGGGGAAGAAGGTGCTGCTCCTCACGGACGGTGTGAAGCCGAACGTGTACCTGAGCGCCCGCAACCTCGAGAATGCGCACGTGATGCCGTTCAGCGATGTGAGCACCTACCAGATCCTGTGGTCGGATGTGGTCGTGATCGAGTCGTCGGCACTCACCCAGACTTCGGCGGAGGCGTAACCGATGGCGACCATTCATCGCACCATCATGCGCCCGATCATTACGGAGCGCAGCTCGGCTGCGTACCAGGATCGTGGCGAGTACACGTTCGAAGTGGCGCCCGACGCCAACAAGTATTCCATCAAGGCGGCCGTCGAGCAGCTGTTCGGCGTGAAGGTGACTGGCGTCTGGACGTCGAATGCGCGTGGGAAGTCGCGTCGCGTCGGCCAGTCGATCGGCCGCCGTCCACATACCAAGAAGGCGATTGTGAAGCTGCGTGACGGCGACACCATCGCGATCTTCGAGGGCTGATACGCATGGGTATTCGTCAGTTCAAGCCGGTCAGCAAGGGGTCGCGCTTCCGCTCGGTGTCGGATTTCGCCGAGATCACGCGTTCGACGCCCGAGAAGTCGCTGGTCGAGCCTCTCAAGAAGTCGGGTGGCCGCGACAACCACGGTCACATCTCCATGCGCCGCATCGGCGGTGGACACAAGCGCATGTACCGCCTCATCGATTTCAAGCGCAACAAGCACGGCGTGCCGGCGGTTGTGAAGGAAATCGAGTACGATCCGAACCGGTCGGCGCGTATCGCGCTGGTCGAGTACACGGATGGCGAGAAGCGCTACATTCTGCACCCGAAGGGGCTCAAGCAGGGCGATACGATCGTGTCGGGCCCTGGGAGCGATTTCCGCGTCGGCAATGCGATGCCGTTGAAGGAAGTGCCGCTTGGTACGCAGGTGCACAACATCGAGCTGAAGATCGGCAAGGGCGGGCAGATGGCGCGCTCGGCCGGCACCTTTGCTCAAGTCGTGGCGAAGGAAGGCGAGTACGTGACGCTCCGTCTGAGCAGCACCGAAATGCGTCTGGTGCATGGGAACTGCACGGCGACGATCGGCGAAGTGGGCAACTCGGAGCACGAGCTGCAGTCCCACGGCAAGGCGGGTAAGAGCCGCTGGCTCGGCAAGCGTCCGAAGGTCCGTGGTGAAGTGATGAACCCGGTGGATCACCCGCACGGTGGACGCACGCGCGGCGGCCGGAACGTGGTCAGCCCGTGGGGCAAGCCCGAGGGCGTCAAGACGCGCAATAAGAAGAAGGCTTCAACGCGTCTCATCGTGCGCGGCCGCAAGCGCGGCCGAGCGACGCAGTAACCGCCAGGCGAATCGAGAACCTATATGTCCAGAAGCATTAAGAAGGGTCCGTTCGTCGCTGAGCGCCTCGAAGCTAAGGTGAACGCCATGAACGACCGCAGCGAGAAGAAGGTCGTCAAGACGTGGTCGCGGGCGAGCACGATTCTCCCCGAGTTCGTCGGCCATACGTTCGCGGTGCACAACGGGAACAAGTTCATCCCGGTGTACGTGACGGAAAACATGGTCGGTCATAAGCTTGGCGAGTTTTCGCCGACGCGCCTGTTCCGTGGTCACGCGGGGCAGAAGACCGATGCGAAGAAGCCTGCTGGCAAGGGAGGCAAGTAATCCATGGCCAAGGCTTTGAAGACCGGGACTGAAGCGCGCGCGATTCAGCGCACGGCGCGTCAGTCGCCGTACAAGATGCGGCTGGTGATCGACCAGATCCGCGGTCAGCGTGTGAACGACGCGTTGGCGATTCTGAAGTTCTCGAAGAAGGGCGCGGCCAAGCAGATCGAGAAGACGCTGGCCAGCGCCGTCGCGAACGCAGAGCAGGCGGCCCGTGCCGCCAACACGTCGCTGGATGTCGACGCGCTGGTGATCACGAAGGCTATCGTGAACGAGGGTCCGAAGCTGAAGCGTTGGACGCCGGCGGCCATGGGCCGTGCGACGCCGATGCTGAAGCGGACGAGCCACATCGAGATCATCGTGGCGGAGGCGGTGCGCTAATGGGACAAAAGACTAATCCGATCGGGTTCCGCCTCGGTGTCACGAAGAACTGGCGCTCGACCTGGTACGCGAAGAAGGAGATGCCGGCGCTTCTGAAGGAAGACGCGCTGCTCCGCAAGTATCTGAAGGCCCGTCTCGAGAACGCGGCCATTTCGGACGTGACGATCGAGCGGAAGCCGGGCAAGGTGGTGGTGACGGTGCACACTGGCCGTCCGGGCGTGGTGATCGGTAAGAAGGGCGCGGAAGTCGACAAGCTGCGCGACGAGCTGGCTCAGCTCACGGGCAAGGAAGTCGGCATCAACGTCGAAGAGATCAAGCGTCCGGAAGTCGAGGCGCAGCTGGTGGCCGACAACATCGCGGCGCAGCTGTCTCAGCGTATCTCGTTCCGTCGCGCGATGAAGCGCGCGGTGCAGAGCGCGATGCGGATGGGCGCGCTAGGGATCAAGGTGAAGGCCGGCGGCCGTCTGGGCGGTGCCGAAATCGCGCGGACGGAAGGGTACATGGAAGGCCGGGTGCCCCTTCACACACTGCGTGCCGACATCGATTACGCCACGAGCACGGCGAAGACCACGTATGGCACCATCGGTGTCAAGGTGTGGATCTTCAAGGGTGAGATCGTGGAAGATCGTCGCGGCAAGACCTACTCGACCGGCAACTGAGGAACTAAGCGATGCTGAGTCCGAAGCGGGTCAAATTCCGCAAGATGTTCAAGGGCCGCATGACTGGGCTCGCGCACCGGGGATCGGAGGTGTCGTTCGGCACGTTCGGCCTCCAGGCGCTGGAGCCGGCATGGGTCACGAGCCGTCAGATCGAAGCGTGCCGTGTCGCGATGACGCGTCACATCAAGCGTGGCGGTAAGGTGTGGATCCGGATTTTCCCGGACAAGCCGATCACGAAGAAGCCGGCCGAAACGCGCATGGGTAAGGGCAAGGGATCGCCCGAAATGTGGGTGGCGGTGGTGAAGCCGGGCCGAGTGATGTTCGAGATCGAAGGCGTGACGCGGGAGCTTGCCGAAACGGCAATGGGCCTGGCCGCCGCGAAGCTTGGCGTGAAGACCAAGTTTGTTGCCCGAGAGGAGGCGGTGACCGAATGAAGAGTGAAGAGATCCGCGCGCTCGCGGAGAACGAACTGGTGGCCCGTATCGCCGAACTTGAGGAGGAGCGTTTCCGCCTCAAGTTCCGGAGCGGCACCGAAGCGCTGGAAGAGCCGCTGCGGTTGCGCAGCATCCGCAGGGACATTGCGCGCCTCAAGACGGTGCAGCGCGAGCGTCAGCTCGCGACCCGTGGCCGCTAACCGGAATCCGATCGATGGCTGAGATGAACAACGCGAGCGCCACGCAGCATGGCGCCTCCGACCGGACCGCGCGCAAGGTGCGTACGGGATTGGTGGTGAGCGATAAGATGGACAAGACGGTGGTGGTGCGCATCGACCGACGGATGCCGCATCCTCAGTATGGCAAGATGGTGACGCGGACGCGGAAGCTGAAAGCGCACGACGAGGAGAACTCGGCGAAGCTTGGCGACCTGGTGCGCATCATGGAGACCCGGCCCTTGTCGAAGGACAAGCGGTGGCGCGTGGTCGAGATCGTCGAACGCGCGCGTTAAGGGGAACTAAACCATGATTCAGCAGGAATCGGTCGTGAAAGTCGCGGACAACAGTGGCGCCAAGCGCGCCCTGGTGATCCGTGTGCTGGGCGGCACGCGCCGCCGCTATGCGGGCCTGGGTGACCGGGTGATCGTGGCGGTGAAGGACGCGCTGCCGAACGGTACGGTGAAGAAGTCCGACGTGGCCAAGGCGGTGGTGGTGCGCACGGTCAAGGAAACGCGTCGCAAGGACGGCAGCTACATCCGGTTCGATGAGAATGCGGTCGTCATCATCAACGACAACGGGGAGCCGAAGGCCACCCGTATCTTCGGTCCCGTGGCGCGCGAGCTCCGCGAGAAGCGGTATATGAAGATTGTGTCGCTGGCGCCTGAGGTGCTCTGAGATGCGGAAGAACGTGTACTACAAGACGGACCGTGGACAGCGCCTCGGCGCTGGCCGCCACGCGCTGAAGGCCTCGCGCGAGGTTGTCCACGTCACGAAGGGTGATACCGTCCGCATCATGCGCGGCGACGACAAGGGGAAGGAAGGGAAGGTCCTTCAGGTGTACCCCAAGACGGGCCGCATCAAGGTGGAAGGCATCAACATCGTGAAGAAGCACCGCAAGGCGCGTACGGCGGAAGAGACGAGCGGCATCATTGAGATGGCCGCGCCCTTCCACGCGTCGAACGCGATGTTGCTCGATTCGAAGACCGGCAAGCCGACGCGCACGAAGAAGCGCATCGACACCGACGGTACGAAGGAGCGCGTCGGCGTCAAGAGCGGTGAAGTCATCCCTCGCGCGCGCTGACCGGAGCATAGCACATGGCGACCAAGGAAAAGGCCGGCGGAAAGGCCGGCGCGAAAGCAGGTGGTAAGGGTGCCGCGAAGGGCGGAGCCGGAGCCAAGGGTGGCGGCGCGGCCGCGAAGGGTGGAAAGGGTGGCAAGGCGGGCAAGGCCGGACAGCCGCGTCAGGCCGTCGACTTCACCAAGCGCGAGCATGCGGGAGCGGGGCTGCCGGTGGCGGCGCCGCGTCTGCAGGCGCATTACGTGAACGTCGTGCGTGCGGCCCTGGCCGCGCAGTTCGGCTTCACGAACGGCCATCAGGTTCCGTCGCTGTCGAAGATCGTGGTGAACTGCGGCGTCGGCGAAGCGGTGAAGCAGCCGAAGCTGCTCGACGTGGTGGTCGAGGAGCTGGCGCTCATCACTGGGCAGAAGCCGGTGCGCCGCAAGGCGAAGAAGTCGATCTCGAACTTCGGCCTGCGCGAAGGACAGGAGATCGGCGCGTCGGTGACGCTCCGTGGCGCGAAGATGTGGGAGTTCCTCGACCGGTTCGTGTCGGTGGCCTGCCCGCGTATCCGCGACTTCCGCGGCCTCGGCACGAAGTCGTTCGACGGTCGTGGCAACTACACGATCGGCATCAAGGAGCAGATGATCTTCCCGGAGATCAACTACGACATGGTGGAACAGATCCACGGCATGGACATCACGTTCGTGACGACGGCGGAGAAGGATGCGCACGCAATGGCGCTCCTGCATCAGCTGGGCATGCCGTTCCGCGGCGACGACAAGCCGGTGATTCCCAAGGTGGCGCAGCCGGCGGCCTCCGCGGCCGCCGCCTAATCCGGACATAACGACATGGCAAAGACGAGCAAGCTGGCCCGCAACGCGCAGCGCAAGGAACTGGTGGCCCGATACGCCACGAAGCGCGCTGCCCTGAAGGCCATCATCCAGAATCCGAAGAGCACCGGCGAAGAGAAGCTGGCCGCCGTGAACGCGCTGCATAAGCTGCCGCGTGATTCATCGGCGACCCGCGTACGCAACCGCTGCAGCATGAGCGGCCGTCCGCGCGCGTTTCTGCGTCACTTCGGCCTCAGCCGCATCGCCCTCCGGGACATGGCCTTGAACGGTCTGATTCCCGGCGTGCGCAAGGCGAGCTGGTAGCAGGATCCAGTCAGTCGCAGGTGCAGAGTTCGGGTGGTGCGTTGTGGCGGCGCCACAACCCGCTACCTTGAAAGGCTGCACCTGTCACTGATTTTTCCATTCACTTCCTACAGGTCCCCGGCGCGGCCGGCGGATACCCTAGGAGAACTCAGAGAGCATGAGCCTCAACGACCCTATTGCCGACATGCTGACGCGCATTCGCAACGCGTGTGCGTCCAAGCACCGCCGCGTCGACATGCCGTTGTCAAAGATGAAGCTCGAGATCGCGCGGATCTTGAAGGAGAACAACTTCATCCAGGATTACCGCACCGTCGAGAACGAAGACGGGAAGCATCTGCTTCGTGTGATCCTCAAGTACGCGCACGGCGGACAGTCGGTCATCCGACAGACGAAGCGCGTGTCCACGCCCGGCCTTCGCAAATACGTTGGTGCGCAGGAGATCCCGCGAGTCCGCAACGGCCTCGGCATGGCGATCCTCAGCACGTCGAAGGGCATCATGTCCGACCGTGATGCGCGCTCCTCGAATACCGGGGGCGAGCTGCTCGCCCTCGTCTGGTAAGGAGACGCCACGATGTCACGTATCGGCAAGCGCCCCATCCCGGTTCCGGCCGGGGTCACGGTGGCGATCGACGGGTCCAAGATCAGTGTGAAGGGTCCGAAGGGTGAGCTGTCCCGTGTGCTCCCCGCGGATATGATCGTGTCGCACGAGGGCAGTGAACTGCTCGTGAAGCGTCCGTCCGATGAAGAGCGCCACAAGGCGCTGCATGGGCTGACGCGCACGCTCGTGGCGAACATGGTGGAAGGGGTGACGACGGGCTTCAAGAAGGTCCTCGAGATCACCGGTGTCGGCTACAAGGCCGAGATCAAGCCGTACGGCGCGCTGTTGTCGCTCGGCTTTTCGCACCAGATCGAGTACAAGGCGCCGGAAGGCGTGAAGATCAGCGCTACGACGCCGACGCTCGTCGTCATCGAAGGCGCGAGCAAGGAGCTTGTCGGCCAGAGTGCCGCCGAGATTCGCAGCTTCCGCAAGCCCGAGCCGTACAAGGGCAAGGGCGTGAAGTACCAGGGTGAAGTCATCCGGCGTAAGGCCGGTAAGGCGGGAGGCAAGTAATGGCCAAGATCGCGATCCCGCGTACGAACGCAGAGCGGCGTAAGCGCCGTCACCTGCGCGTGCGCAAGGCAGTGAGCGGGTCTGCGGAGCGTCCGCGTCTCGTGGTGTTCCGTTCGCTGAAGCACATCTACGCCCAGATCGTGGACGACGTCACGCAGCGTACGCTGATGACCGTTGGCGACGAAGGGATGAACGGCACGAAGTCGGAGCGTGCCCTCGCCGTCGGCAAGCAGGTTGCTGAGAAGGCGAAGGCGGCCGGCATCGCGAAGGTCGTCTTCGACCGTGCCGGTTACCAGTATCACGGCCGAGTGAAGGCCGTGGCAGATGGCGCCCGAGAGGGCGGCCTGGAGTTCTGATCATGGCTAACGCAGCAGGAACCGGTGGCGCGCCTGGTGGCAGCGCCCGCAGTGGTGGTGGACCTGGTGGCCGGGGCCGTGGTGGCCCGGGCGGCGGTCGTGGTGGTCCGGGTGGCGGTCGCGGCGGCCCTGGTGGCGGCCGTGGCGGACCCGGTGGTGGTGCGCCGGGCGGCCGTGGACGTGGCCCCGGCGGTGAAGGTGGTCCGGGCGCCGGCCGTGATGGCCGTGGCCGCGATG
This sequence comes from Gemmatimonas sp., assembly GCF_044376735.1. Classification (GTDB taxonomy): domain Bacteria; phylum Gemmatimonadota; class Gemmatimonadetes; order Gemmatimonadales; family Gemmatimonadaceae; genus Gemmatimonas. Next base: position 1,633 of record NZ_JBILKJ010000044.1, on the reverse strand, counting down.
GTGGCCGTGGTCCGTCGCAGGAGCGCGAGCAGAGCGATCTGGTCGAGAACGTGATCGCGATCAACCGCGTGGCGAAGGTCGTGAAGGGTGGTCGCCGGTTCTCGTTCAACGCGCTGGTGGCGGTGGGCGACGGACAGGGGAAGGTCGGCTTTGCCACCGGCAAGGCGAATGAAGTGTCGGAAGCGGTCCGCAAGGCCGTGGAAGCCGCTCGTCGCAAGATGGTGCAGATCCCGCTCACGGGTTCGACGATCCCGCACGAAGTGGTCGGCAAGCATGGCGCCGGCAAGGTGCTCATGAAGCCGGCGGCGCCGGGTGCTGGTGTGATTGCCGGTGGTGCCGTGCGCGCCGTGCTCGAGTGCGCGGGCATCCACGACATTCTCACGAAGTCGTTGGGTTCGACGAATCCGCACAACATGGTGCTGGCGGCGCTCGACGGCCTCACGCATCTGATCACGGTCGAACAGGCCGCCAAGGAACGTGGTGTGGACGTGTCGGCGATCGGTTACCGGTCGCGCGCCAAGTCTCGCACGGAAACGCATGATACCCGCAAGGCCGCCGTGGTTGGCGCCTCGCCCGACGCCGCGGAGGTGGCATAATGCCGCGCACGTTTGTCTGGCATCCGTCGAAGGGTCCGGCGAAGACCCCGAAGCTCGAAGCGCCGGGAACCGGCAAGCTTCATATCAAGCAGGTGCGCAGCGCCATTGGCCATTCGTGGCGGATGCGCCGCACGCTTGAGGCCTTGGGCCTTCGCCATCATCAGGCCAGCGTCGTGCAGCAGGATTCCGCCTCGCTGCGCGGCCAGCTCAAGCAGGTTCGTCACCTGGTGTCGGTGACTCCGGTGGAGGAGTAAGCACATGGCTCACAATTCAGGCGCAGAAGGCGTCGAGAAGATCGGCCTGCACAACCTGCAGCCGGCGCCGGGTTCGCACCGCGGCCGTCGTCGCGTGGGTCGCGGCCCGGGCTCTGGTCTGGGCAAGACGTCCGGTAAGGGTCACAAGGGCTCCATGGCGCGGTCCGGCCATGGCGGTCCTGGTGGCGGCAAGCCCCACTTTGAGGGCGGCCAGATGCCGCTCACGCGTCGGATCCCGAAGCGTGGGTTCACCAATCCGTTCCGAGAGGAGGCGCAGGTCGTGCGCCTCGATTCGCTCACCGGTGTCGCCGGGGACGAAGTGACGGTGGAGACGCTGGTCGCGGCTGGGCTCATTCGTTCGGGTCACGGCCCGGCGAAGCTGCTCAACAACGGTGATGTGTCCCGCGCGTTCACGGTACGTGGCGTCAAGGTCAGCGCCGGTGCCAAGGCGAAGATCGAAGCGGCCGGTGGCCGCGTCGACGGCTGACGGAGACTACCCAGCGCATGGCACAGCAACCCAACCCGGCGGCGCAAGCCGTCTCGAATATCTACCGGACGCCTGAGCTCTGGTCGAAGATCACCTTCACGTTCCTGTGCATGGTGATCTATCGAATCGGTGCGCACATCACGGCGCCCGGTGTCGATGTCCAAGCGCTGACGGACTACTTCACCCGCCAGCAGGGCGGTGGCCTTCTCGGCCTCTACGACATGTTCGTGGGTGGTGGTCTTTCCCGCGCGACCGTCTTCGCGCTTGGCATCATGCCCTATATCTCGTCGAGCATC
>NZ_JBILKJ010000043.1:0-22025 GCF_044376735.1 Gemmatimonas sp. | reverse complement strand
GCGGCCGCGCTGGCCAAGGGCTTCCGCATTGGACGTGCCTTCCCGCCGTACACCGACTGGGCCCGCGTCAGCATTGGCACACCCGAGGAAATGCAGCAGTTCATCGCGATCCTACCGTCGATTCTGTCGCCGCGGTGAAAACGTCAGACGGCTGATCGGACCCGGATCGCCGTCGTTGTCCGGCGCGCGCTAGGGAAAAAGCGCGCGTCGACCGTCGGGTGACGTATACATGCCTCGACTCGAGTGCCCGACGCCGGGCACCTCGACGAGGCGATGCGCGTGGCCCGGGTTGAGCGCATTCATGTAGCCCATCAATGCGAGCCCGCGTGAATAACGACGCGCGCCCTGCAGATTCGCCCCGCAGCTCACATCGAGATCAACCGTCAGGGTATCCGCCGTGCCGACCATCGCGGTCATCTGGCGACTTACCAGATTCTGCTTCACCAACGACGTTGCCACCGCGTTCGCGAAGGTATTGCGATTCTGCAAGCCGTAGTGCCAGTCGTCGTAGTCCGGGCAGCTCGCCACGGCGGCGGGAATGGCAAAGGCCCCGTCCCTCGCGCGCTCGGGGCCGAGGTAGAGCCACGTGGAGGGATTGGCCGCGACGTACCGCACGGCGATGCCTGGGAGCGTCGGCTCGGTCCGGCTGGTGGCGGCGAATCGGTGCACCAACTGGGCGCCGGCGGAATGCCCCGTGACCACGATGCGCGAGAGCCGCGGGAACCGTGTGCGATTGCCAAGCCTCGCGAGGATCGTATCGATCGCCGAGTAGGCGCTCAGGCGCGGTAGCGGGCCCGCGCTGCTGGACAGATCACCCACGCGCCATCCGTTACTGGTCCAATACGGCTCATCAGCGGCGGGCGCGTCGTCGAGCGTTTGGAATCGCGGCGCAATGATGACCGTCGACTGCAGCCGACCAGACAGGGCGGCCGCTTCAGCCAGTGTGGTGAAGTACTCGTCCGCGTTGCGCTCAGTGCCGTGCACCACCACGACGGCCTCGGTGACCAGCGAATCGCCTTGCGCCAGCGCGAAGCTTTGGAAGCTCGGCACGAAGCGCCCCGGCGCGATCTCGATGCGGGCGGCGCACCGCGCGACCCCGGCCGTACAGGGCGCCCGAGTCGCCACCGGCACTCCGGTGGCGTCGGCCGCGCCGCAGCCCGTGGCGCTCGCGCCCACCGCCAGCGCCACGCCCAGGAGCGGAAGGATGCGGTAGCTCACACGGCCCCTACTGAAACAGCACGGTGACCGGCAAGCCAAGCTTGGCCGCCTTGGCTGTGAACGCCGCCAACTCGTTCGCCACCAGCTGACTGAACTGCCCCTTCAGGGTGTCGAGTTGCGTACGCAGCATGCCGTACACGGCCCCCTGCTGATCGGTGGGGCGGAAGTCGGCGCTCGACGCGGCGACATCGCTCCCGACCGACGCCAGCTTTTCGTACAGCTGATTCGGTGTGCGGAACGCATCCTCACGCGCTCCGGTGAGCGTGATGTCGTACAGCTTGCTCTCGATAGCAATCACGCGCTTCTCGATCACGTCGATGTCTTTCAGGAAGGCCTCGGCGTCGGCCACCTTCGGATCCCGTCCCGGCGAGGGACCGAACTCCTTCGCGTCCTTGATCTTCTCGCGCAGCATCGTACGCAGCTGCTCGAAGCCCCGCCGGCTCCACTCCGACTCGTCAATCAGGGCAACCGTTTCGTTCAGGGCATCGCGAATGCGCAGCGCCAGTGTGACCTGCGCGGCGATGTCCGCATCGGTGCCTTCACTGTTCGGATCGCGGCGCACCTCCACCGACTGCCGAAGGGTGTCGCGCCCCCAGACCATGGCGACGGTATACGTGCCAGGGGCCACCAGCGGCCCCACCTGACCGCCCACCAGATCGAGATCCCACGGCACCAGCGGGCGCGAATCGAGCACGCGCAGGCTGGTGTTGCCCGGCGGCGCGGTGCGCAACCTGGCCTTGCGCGGCCCCTCGTGCCGGAGGTCCCACAAGGCGCGATTGAGGCCGCGCTGCGGCGGCGCCGAGGCGAACTTGCGAATCATCGCGCCCGACGCGTCGTACACACGGAAGCGCACCGAGTCCTTCGCGGTGGAATCTTTCGGCATCTCGCCGATCGCGAAATTGATTGTCGCCGCCAATGGCGGGTCTTCGCCACCCACCAAGGAGTTGGTGGGCCCGGTCGGCGTGGCAACCTTGCGGAAACGATAGGCCGCGCGCATCGGCAACAGCGCCGCGCGCTTCGTGGTCAGTGAGTCCGCGAGCGAGCGCAGATAGCTGATGTCGTCGGCAATCCAGAAGCCGCGCCCATACGTCGCGACCACGAGATCATGAAAATGCCCCTGAATCTGCAGCCAGCTCACCGGCGCGTGCGGCAGCGACCCGTTGATTTCGGTGAAGTGCACGCCGTCGTCGAGCGACACGTACAACCCGTTCTCCGTACCGGCGTACAGCATCCCCTTGCGCACGGGGTCCTCCCGCACGACATGCACATAGCTGAACACGCTCTTGGGAATGTCGCCGCCCAGCTTCGTCCAGCTCTTCCCGTAGTCCGTGGTCTTGTAGATGTAGGGATCGCGATCGTTGATCAGGTGCGCATCGACCGCGACATAGGCCGTGCCGGCGTCGTACTTGCTCGGCTCGATGGCCGACATCGTACTCCACTTCGGCACCCCCGGCATGTTTGCCGTCACGTTCGTCCAGGTCTTGCCGCCGTCGCGCGTGAGGTGCAACAGCCCATCCATCGTGCCCGCCCAGATCAGGTCCTTTACCAGCGGCGACTCGGCGATCGCGAACAGCACGGTCACGTTCTCGACGAACAGATTGTCGATCACGACCCCGCCGGATGACTGCTGCTTGGTGCTGTCGTTCGTGGACAGATCGGGGGAGATCAGCGTCCAGCTCTGTCCGCCGTTCGTGGTCTTGTGCACGAACTGCGATCCCACGTACACCGTGTTGTGATCGTGCGGTGAGATCGTGATCGGAAAGGTCCACTGGAAGCGGTACTTGAGATCCTTGGGCGGCACACCGTAGCCCGCTTCCGGCCATGGCTCCACCGCACGCGCCATCCTGGTCTGCAAGTCAAAGCGCTCAAGGCCGGCGTCGTAACAGCCGCTCCACACCGTACGCTGATCAATGGTGTCGGGAACTGCCCACCCGCTTTCGCATCCGCCCACCGCGCTCCACACGCCGATGGAACGTGAGCCGCGCGAGTTGCTCGGCCCGCCGTACGAATACCCATCCTGCCGGTTGCCATAGAGGTTGTATGGGATCTTCGTGTCTGTGGCCACGTGATACATCTGCGCGTTCGGCAGGGCGATGCGCGTGAACGACTTGCCCCCGTCAATCGTGATGCCGACACCACCATCGTCGCCGACCATGAAGCGGTCGGCATCGGATGGGTCCCACCAGATGTCGTGCAAGTCACCACCGGCGCGCGGCGGGTTCGGCATCTTGGTAAGCCCGCCGTCGGTGGTACCCACGAAGCGCACGCCCACGAAGAACACCTTGTCGGCATTGTTCGGGCTCACGCCGAAACGGGTGTAGTACTGCGGCCGTTCGAGCAGGTCGTGATCGCGATTCACCGACCGCCAGGATTTGCCGCCGTCGTCGGAGCGATAGAACGCCGGCTCCTTCATTTCGATGAGCGCGTACACGCGCTGCGGATCACTGCGCGACACGCCGAGGCCGATCTTGCCCATCGTACCGATCTTCGGCAGCCCCCGGCCCCACCCCTGCCCGTCAGCGCTGGCACCCAGCCGCGCCCAGCTGTCGCCGCCATCGCGAGACATCCAGATGCCGCTGCCGTTGCCCCCGGAATGCTTGTTCCACGGCACGATGTACTGCTGCCAACTGGCGGCGAACAGCACGCGTGGATTCGTGGGGTCCATGACCACATCGATGATGCCCGTGCTGTCGTTCACGAAGAGCACCTTCTTCCACGTGGTGCCGCCATCCAACGTACGCCACAGGCCTCGATCGGCCTGCGGCCCATAGCCGTGCCCCTGCGCGGCGGCATAGACGATATCGGCGTTGGTCGGATGGATCAGCACACGCCCAATGCGTCCGCTGTTCTCGAGGCCCATACGGGCCCAGTGCTGCCCGGCGTCGGTGGACCGATAGATGCCGTCACCGATGGAGACATTACTGCGCAGAAACGTCTCGCCGGTGCCGAACCACACCACGTTCGGATCACTGGGCGCGACGGCGACGGCACTCACGCTGGACACCCGCAGCGAATCCGTAACCGGCGTCCAGCGGATGCCGCCGTTGGTGCTCTTGAACAGGCCGCCGCTGGCGGTCCCGGCGTAGTACGTCTTGTACTCGCCGGGCACGCCAGCAACGGCGATCACGCGGTTGCCATCGGGGCCCACGAAGCGCCACGACGGCACCTTGAGGAAGGCGGTGTCGAAGCCGGGCGTTCTGGCGCTGCCCGACACGGGGGTCGGGCGCTGGGCCGGGAGCAGACTGGCCGTGGCAGCGAGGAGCAGGCTGGGAAGTACGAGGCGCATGGACGAAGCGGCGGGAGAAGGACGGGGTGGGAACCCGTCCAATGTGGCGCGCGTCAGCGTCAGGCGCGAGCGATGCCCGCGCCGTGCCCCGTCGCCAACGCCTACCTCGCGATCCGTCGGAACACGCGCGCCCCCGTGGTGGCAAACCGGCTGTCGTAGCTCCCCACAAGCGAGTCGCCCGCCAACCGGGCCGTCAACACCGACACGGTATCCGCACTGGAGCCCGCCGCGAGCGTGACCAAGCGCAGGCTTTCCCCACGCAGCGTACCGAGCAGATAGCGCTGCGGTGCGGTGACCTCACGCCCGCTCACCGAGCTCACCGTCGGCCCGTCTACATCCACCCACAGATCCATCTCCGCGGTAGCACCGGCACCCGTCACCCCGCGCCATCGTGCATCGAGTGGGAAGCGGAGGCGCTCGGTGACCGACACCTCGCGTCGCAGCATGTTGACCACACTGCCAAAAAGCCCGAGGCCGCCGCGCACACTGCTGATCAGCCCCGTGCCACCGAACGGATCGTTCCCCGAGCGATTGTAGTCGTAGAAATTGGCATCCACCGCCAACACACTGGCCGTTTGCACGAACCCCGGGAACCACACCGATGGCAGACCGGGAGCGAAGAAGTTGCGGAGCCCGCCGGACAGTGTGAACTGGGTGGAATCGGCGAACAGCGCCCACGGACCGTACGGCGTTTCAACTTGAATCACGTACGTACGCGCGTCGCGCACCACGCTCCACCGCAGTTGCAGCGTGTCGCGACTGCGGTCGAGCACGACCGGTGTCGCCACCGCGCCGGCACCGGGAATCCACCCGCGCGGTGCCCCCGGCATCAGCGTCTCTCCCGTGACTTCACGGTTGTCGACGGTACGTACGCGAAGCCGGTAGCGGCGGCCGGGCTCCAGCGCGAGGGCCGCGCGCGGCACGACGTATCGGCCCGTGCCACGCGTGCGCACCAGCGTTTCGGAGGCCCGCACTCCGATGCTGTCACCCTCGGCAAGTAACCGCACGTCGGCGCCGGAAATCGGCGAACCCCCAGCGGTGCGAATCGGATCGAGCGGGTCGAATTTCAGGCGGTCGTTGATGTCCACGCGCCCCGTCAGCGACGACTCAACCAGCACCACCTGTTCCGAAACGTCCGGGTTCAACACGGCATACACGACGATCGCGGCGGTGGGTGACGCCACCTCCACCGGCGTCGACTCGCAGGCCGCCAGCGCGACCGCGACCAGCACGCCACCGACCAGCGGCACCATACCACGACGGCGCAGTGAACCGGCTACCATGAAACGCTCACTCCAGCCGTGGGGATGAAGGGGAACTGCGAGATCGCCGTGCGCGTGGGCGGATTGTCCGAATAGTCGAAGAAGTAGGTGAACACATTGCGCGCGTTGTACGCGTTCACGATCGACACATACGGGGCCCAGGTTCGGCGGCCCGGCTTCGTGCGCGTGACGCTCAGATCCAGGCGTTGGAAGAGGGGAAAGCGCGCCCCGTTGCGGACGCCACCAATGGGCTCTCGGGGGACCTCGAGATTCCCGGTGTTGAAGCTGTTCGTGATGGGATCGTAGCGGCGCCGGACCAACTGCCCGACCACATCGGTGAATGGTGTGCCGGTGCCCAGGCCGATGCGCGCGCCGTAGCTCCACGCACCGCCCGGCCGATAGGACGTGACCACGTTCAGATTATGCCGACGATCCTGCACCGGGGCAAAACGCCCATCGGCGCCATCACGCCAGTTCACGCTGTACGAGTAGGCGATCCATCCCGACACCCGTTCGCTTTCGAGCTGACGTATCAGCAGATCGGCGCCGTACGATTGCCCCGTGGTGACGATGAACTCATCACCGCGCACGTCGGGGTCGTTGAACAGGTTGGACGACGGCAGGCGGTTGTAACGCTTCGCCCAGCCTTCCAATCGCACGAAGCGCGTGCCGCCGAACCACTGCTCCCCGCCCAGGCTGCCTTGCCACGCGCGAGCCACGGGGGTGTTGCGATCGGCCGTGAGCCAGAAATCGAAGATGCGTACGGGGGCCTGTTCGTTGCGCAGCGCCGGCGTCCACTGCGTGGTGCCACCACCGGCGATGGTGAGGGCCAGATTGGGATTCGCGAACCACTTGAGCGAGAGGCGCGGCGACAATCCGGACCACCCGGTTCCCGTGACCGTTTCTCCACGCACACCCACGCGAGCCACCATCCTTTGGCTGCGAACGGTGTGATCCACGTACAGCGAGGCCGCCGAGGGGCGCTGACCGATGGCGAGGATGGGATCAGGCGTGGCTGCGGCGACCACGTCGTACCGCGTGCGCAGCCCCGACCATTCGTAGCCCACCAGCGTTTCGTGCGCACCGCGCCAGCGCGACAGCTCGCCCCACGCGCGCGCGTCGCCCAACCGGTTCGCGAAACGCAACGACCCCGAGCCCAGATCGAGTGTGGTCCCGAATCCGGTCCACGACACGCGCTGCATCACGCGCGTGGAGTCGCCGCCCCACCGTGCACCGAGGGGCTGAGTGTACGCCACGCCAAGCAGCGTGTTGCCCCAGTCGAACAGCAGTTGGCCACCGCCCGCCTGCGTGGAATCGCCGAACGATGCCAGCGATGCATCGAGGACGTCTTTGCCACCATACAGTGTGACCGAGAGCGCACCACCGTTGCGTAGCCGATGACGCACGTGGGCCTGCATGTCGGTGAAATAATACGGCAGCTGTCGCTCGCTCAGGAGCGACACGAAGCGGTCGGCGTAGGTACGACGCGCAGCCACGTTCCAACTCGTGGCGCCGCGCACGGTGCCGCCCAGGGAGAGCGTCGTGGCCAGCACCGACACCGACGCGGCGCCATGGACACCGCTGCGCTCTTCGGTTTTCGGCACCACGCTCAACACGCTCGAGAGCCGGGAGCCGTAGCGCGCCGGGAATCCGCCGGGCAACAGCTCGAACTCGCCGACCGTTTCATCGATGAACGTGCCGAACAATCCACCGAGATGAAACGGATTGTAGATCGGAAAACCGTCGAGCAGCACCAGATTCTGATCACTTTCACCACCGCGCACATTGTAGCCAGCGGTGAAGTCGTTGGTGGCCACGACCCCGGGGAGCAATTGCACCACCCGCAGCACATCGGGCTCCCCGATGACCGGCACGCGCTTGAGCGTTTCGCCGCGCACGTTCACTACGCCGGGGCTGGCCGAGAGCCGGAACTGGTCGCGCTCGGTGGCGGCCGCGGCCACCTTCACGGCTTGCAGCTGCGCGGTGGATGGCTGCAGCGTGACCGTGATGGTGGTGGTGTCGCCCGCGCGTATGGTGACCGCAATCGTATCGGTGCGATACCCGAGGCGCCCCACGATAATCTGGGTGCGGCCGACCGGTACGCCATCCAGCAGGAAGCGGCCGTCGTCACCGGACAGGGTGCCGCGACGCGTGCCGCGCAGCACGACGGACGCCGATCCGATCGGCGTGGCGGCGGTCATCTCGACCACGCGCCCCTGCAGCGTGCCGAGCGAATCGGCCCGGGGTACCGTCGCCTGCGCGGCCGTGTTGGCAGTGGCAGTGCCAGCGGCCGTGGATATCGCAATGAGAACAGCGAGCAGCACGTCGCGTGTGGTGAGAGGAACCGGAGAGATAGCGCGGGTGATCCGTGAAAACACAAAAGTCGCGAACTCGTGTCGAGTTCGCGACTTTCGCGTGGTATCGCAGCTCCATCACAGTAGCAGGAGAGAGACTCGAACTCTCGACCTCACGATTATGAGTCGTGCGCTCTAACCGGCTGAGCTACCCTGCCCCACTTTCCGAAATTTCTCACAATCCCCACTCGATCGCAAACCCGAAACTCGAGTGCCGGGACGCAAACGGCCGGCCCTTTCGGACCGGCCGAGTGCAGATGGCGGGGGCGGGATTTGAACCCGCGACCTTCGGGTTATGAGCCCGACGAGCTACCAGGCTGCTCCACCCCGCGTCAGAAGGAGTAACCTAGCGCGAGGGCACCGAGAGTCAACCCCGACACGCGAATTCTGCCGCGACGTACAGTGCACCTACGGCGCGCGTGACGTATCCGTGCGCATCCGGTACAACAATTCTTTTTCGCCGCGCACCATCCCCCATTCTTCGCGTGCCATGCGCTCGAGCCGCACGGGATCGCTCGTCACCGCTTTCAACTCCGCGCGCAACGAGTCGACGTCGCGCTCGAGCTCCGCCACCTCCTGCGCCAACGCATTCTTGCGCTCGCGCTGCGTCAGCAGGTCGGAGGTGCCGTACTCGCCGCCCTCGATCGCATACACGAGGACGGCGAGCGCACCCACGCCCCATACGATCCGCTTCATGAGGGGCGTCATGATTGACTACAGGCCAAACAGCGCGCCGCCAGGATACTCCGCGTAGCCTTCCAGCTGCTCCTCGATGCGCAGCAACTGGTTGTACTTCGCCACGCGATCGCTGCGCGACGGCGCACCGGTCTTGATCTGCCCCGCCTGCGTCGCCACCGCGAGATCGGCGATGAACGTGTCTTCGGTTTCACCGCTACGGTGCGAGATGATCGCGTTGTAGCCGGCCGCGCGCGCCAGCTCGATGGCCTCGAACGTTTCCGTGAGCGTCCCGATCTGATTCACCTTCACCAGAATTGCGTTCGCCACCTGGGCCTCGATGCCCTTCGCCAGAATTTCGCTGTTCGTGCAGAACAGGTCGTCACCCACCAGCTGACAGCGATCACCCACCAGCTCCGTGAGATACTTCCAGCCATCCCAATCGTTCTCGGCCATACCGTCTTCAATCGACACGATCGGATAGTTCTCGAGCCAGCCGGCATACTTGTCGGCGAGCGCCTGCGGGCTCAGCGACTTCGCCCCGCTCTTCTTGAAGTGGTACTGGCCACCCTGGAACATCTCGCTGGCCGCCACGTCGAGCGCGAGCGCGATGTCATGGCCCGGGCGGAAGCCCGCCGCCTGAATCGCTTCGATGATGACCTTGAGCGCGTCTTCGTCGCTCTCGAGATTAGGCGCAAAGCCGCCTTCATCACCCACACCGGTGGCCAGCTTGCGCGCCACGAGCACCTTCTTGAGTGCGTGGAACACCTGCGTGCCCATGCGCAGTCCGTCGCTGAACGACTCGGCGCCCACCGGAACGATCATGAACTCCTGAAAGTCGACGGTGTTGGTGGCATGCGCGCCACCGTTCAGAATGTTCATCATCGGCACCGGCAACGTGCGCGCCATCGGGCCACCGAGATAGCGATACAACGGCAGGCCGACTTCGAGCGCCGCCGCGCGCGCCACCGCCATCGACACGCCGAGCAGCGCGTTGGCACCCAGGCGGCCCTTGTTCTCCGTGCCGTCCAGATCCATCAGCGCCCGGTCGATCGCGATCTGATCGGTCGCGTCCATGTCTTCGAGCGCGTCGTTGATCTCGGTGTTCACGTTGTTCACGGCGGTGAGCACCCCCTTGCCGCCGTAGCGCTCGGGATCGCCGTCGCGCAGTTCCACCGCTTCACGTTCGCCAGTGCTGGCGCCGCTCGGGACGGCGGCGCGACCCGCACTGCCCGTCTCGAGAATCACGTCCACTTCAACAGTGGGATTGCCGCGGCTGTCGAGAATCTCGCGCGCGCTGACGGAAACGATGGAGGCCATATAACACCAGTTCTGAGTTGTGAGTGTCGAGTCGTGAGTACAGCGAACACTAGGTCGAGAAGTCGGGCTCGGGTGCGCGTAGCGATGGGCTGCCGGGGTCGTGCGCCGGCTCGATCGCAGGATCGATGCCGTAATGTGTATGCAAACAGTCGGCCATGCGTTGACGGACGCGCTCGGCGAGCGCGTCCCGGTCGGCGTACGTGAGCCCGTTGGTGGGGATCGGCTCCAGCAGATGAACGTGCACGGTACCGGGCGACGCCCGGAACTCGGTGCGCGGGTTCACCTCGATGGTGCCGTACACCACCACCGGCACGATCGGCGCGCCCGAGCCGATGGCCAGCACGAACGGGCCCTTCTTGAAGGGGCGCAAGGCGTAGGTGAAGCCGCGCGTGCCTTCGGGATACACGAGCACGTGGTGCCCGGCCCGGATCTTGGAAGCGGCATCATCGTAGGCGCTGAACGCCGCTTTCCGGTTCTCGCGATCGATGTAGATCACCCCGACCGCACGGGCCGCCGCGCCGAAAAGCGGGATATTCTCCAGCTCCCGCTTGGCCACGAACCCGTAGTGCGGGAGCGCGGCGATCATGGACGGGATGTCGAACCAGCTCACATGGTTGGCCATGAATACCCGCGGCGCGCCCTCGGGGAGTGGCGCATCGTCGTGCACGACCACCTTCACACCGGCCGCCCCCAACAGCCACGAGGCCCACCAGCGGGGGGTCTTCGTGTAGATGCTGTTCGGTCCGTGCGGACGGCCGATCAACTCCGCCAGCAAGGTGATGCTGCCGAACAGGACCGTTCCCACCAACAAGGCCAACGCCGTGAATGCGGTGCGCATCCGTGCAAGGTCACCTAGTCCGAACCCGAATTCAACGCGGGGTGTTGCCCGATGCGAAATGATCGAACGCGCTCGGCGCGACGCCATCGGTCGAGGTCGCCGCCTCGGGACCGGCGCGAACGACGCCCACGACGGTGAGGGGCACCGGACTCACGCTCCCCCACCGGGGCGCCAGCGCCTTGTATTCTTCTAGCGGAATACAAGCCAGCAATTCGTATTCTTCCCCGCTCTGCATCGCCACGTCGGGGGCGATACCGGGGCCGGCCGGTATCCGCGCCACCTCGAGCGCGAGGTGCACACCACTGGCGGCGGCCAGATGCCTGGCGTCGCCGGCGAGCCCATCGCTGATGTCGATCATGGCCGTCGCACCGGCCGCCGCCAACGCGTCGCCTTCGGCCCAGCGTGGCGCCGGGGCAACGAAACGCCCCCGCGCCCATGCCGACGGGCTCTCACCGGCGCGCCAAGCCGCGACGGCCGCCCCAGGGCCACCAAGCAGACCGGTGACCACCACCAGATCGCCCACGCCAGCGCCGCTGCGCGGCACCACGCGCGTGGCCCGACCGATCACCGTGGTCGTGATCGAGAACACCGCGCCGCGGCTCAGATTCCCGCCCACGATCCGCGCTCCGGCCTCGCGAATCACCGCACCCATGCCATCGGCCACGTCACTCAACTGCTCCCGCCACGCGTCGGGAACCACGAACGCAATGAGCACGGACTCCGCGCGCGCGCCCATGGCCGCCAGATCGCTCAACGCCGCCACCGCCGCCCGCACACCGACCTCGTGCGCGGAAATCCACGCGCGACGAAAGTGCACGTCTTCCACGCAGGCATCGACGCTGACCACGCGCGTTCCTCCCACCGGCGGTGTCAACACCGCGGCATCGTCGCCGATATCGACGGCCAGATCGCCCCAGCGCGCCATCAACGCACGGATCGTGTCGAACTCGGCCCCCTCGCGCATGGCCTGATGCGGACGCGGCTCGAGGCTCACGGCAGTCCCCCGTCACCGCGACGGCGCAGGCGGATCACCCCCTGCGGCGTGCCCAGCCAGAGGTAGTCCCGATCGGCCGCGACATCGAGCACTGGCCCCGGCAGATCCCCGGGCACGCGCAGCACGCGGGTGGCCCCATCGCGACGTGACACGATGACCACGCCGTCGGCACCGGCCAGCCACATGGTGCGGTCGTCGATCGCCACCTTGGTCACGCGGCCCACGAGTCGGACATCGAGCAGGTCTACGCGCACCGGCTCCACACCGCCACGGGGCGACAGGCGCAACACCGCGTCGTCGGTGGCGGCGAGCAGCACCGAATCGCTCCACGCCAAGGCACGCACCGGGCGACGGAGCGCGGGGTCGTTGCCCACCGGACGCGACACCACGCCACCGACCGTCCCGTTGGGCGTCGCGATCGCCATCAGCCCAGCCTCCGTGCCCATCCACAACGTGTCACCGGTGAATTGCAGCGCGTGCACCGGCATGTTGTCGAGCAGCCGCACGCCCACCCCGCGCGTGCGCACGTTGCGGCTGTCGCTGCTGTCGCTCACGTAGACGAGGCCACGCGCCGTGCCCGCCCACACGCCGTCGTCGCGTGTGGCCACCGACAGCACCCGCTCGTCGGGAAGCCCGTCCAACACGCCCCACGACTGCATGGCCTGCGCACCATCGAGCCGCACCCGCACGAGCCCGCGGTCGGTGCCCAGCCAGGCCCGCGACGCGCGCGTCACGAGCGAGCGCCCGCGTACGCCCACGAGCGGAACGGCGATCGTTCCCTCGATCCAACGGAAGCGCTGCAGATCACTGCCCACGAACGACAGCCCCCCGCGGTCGAACGCCAGTCCGAGTCCGGCGGCCCACACGCCGTCGGCGGCCAGGGCCAGCGCACCGACGCCCGGCTCGAGGAGTCCGTACGGCAGCGGGGTGGATTGCATGAACGCCGGATCGAGCCGGAACAGGCCGTCGGCGGCGGTGCCCAGCCACACTTCGCTCGCCCGTTCGGGCGATGCCGCGCCGCTGATGATCTGCACGCTGCGTAAGGGGCGATCACTCTGCTGGCTTCGCAGCAACAGCGACGGTTGCGTACGTAGCGTGGGGAACTGCGCGTAGAGATCGTTGAGCGTACGCGGCAGGATCAGCGCGTTGGCCAGCGGTGGCCGCTGCATCGGGGTCGCGATGCCGACCCGCGAGATGCGTGTCCACTCACCGCCGGCGCGCACGATGGCATCACCGGTACCGGCGCGATCGAAGGCAATGAGGTCCGGCACCCCCGTCACGATGGTACGCTGCAGCTGTTCGGTGAGCGGGCGATACAGGATGACCCCGCCGGGCACGCCCAGCCACATCGCATCTTCCACCGGATCGCCGGCCAGCACCGTGATCTGCTGCTCACTCAAGCCGTCGTCGCGCGTGAGCGGGGGCAGCCAGCGGTTCATCAGGCGATCGTACATCGCGATGCCGCTGCTCCCCGCCGCGAACACGTAGCGTCGCGACACGGCCACGGCCTGCACGTTGCTGAAGCTGCCGATCCGTTGACGCTCCTCCCGCCGACCGAAGCCGCCGAGGGGCCCCGACGCATCGCTGCCGCTGCCCGCTCCGGCACCGCTGACCGCACACGATGTCCACGACAGCACACCAACCGAGAGCGCCGCGAGGACGCCGGCCACGCGCAGCTGGCGCGCGGTCACGTTGGCGACGGCAGGTCGGCGAGAACACCGGGAGGATGGACGACAGCGTGCTCGAGCCCACGCCATGCCGTCGGCAGGGCATCGAACAGCGCCTCGAGGGTACCACCGCGCACGCCGCCCAGCCGCGCGGTAGCGATCTCCGCCGCGCGCCCATGCACCGTAGCACCGCACACCGCGGCTTCGAGCGGGGCGAGGCCCTGCCCCATCAGCGCCGCGATCAACCCGCTCAGCACATCGCCGCTGCCGCCGGTGGCCAACAGCGGCGTTCCGTACGGCGCGACGGTGACCGGCCGGCCGTCGGGCGTGGCGACCATCGTGGGCGTGCCTTTGAGCAATACGGTGACGCCGCTGCGCACCGCGAACTGCCGCAGGGCCTCCGCGCGGGCGTCCCACGCGGACGGCACCGCGGTGCCGAGCAGTCGGGCAAACTCCCCGTCGTGCGGCGTGCACACCACCGCGCGCGAGTGGCGGGTCCAATGGCGCATCAGGACGGCCGCCTCAGTGCCGAGGGCGTGCGCCACTTCGGCGATCAGCCAGAGCGCATCGGCGTCGAGCAGCAGCGGGCGATCGCGGTACGCGTTCAAGATGTGCTCGAGCAGCTGCGAGGAACGCGGACCGCGACCGAGCCCGGGGCCGATGGCCAACGCGTCACAGCGATGCAGGGTGGTCGCCTCCGCGCCCTCCTCGGCCAACGAGGCCGGGTCGTGGAGCGGCCAGCGTTCAGCCAACGCCTGCGGCACCGTGAGTTGCACGGCGGCCACACTCGCCGTATCGACGATCGCATGCGCAAGCCCGGCACCGGCCGCCAGCGCCGCGCGCGCGGCCAGAATGACCGCACCGGCCATCCCTTCGTGCCCCCCCACGATCGCCACGCGTCCGCGTTGCCCCTTGTGCGCATTCCAGGCGATCGGCCGCAGCCATCGCTGGACGTCGTCCGCGTGCGGGAGATGCCACGCATCGTCGTCACGATCAGCCGCGCCGGCGAGGCCGATGTCGAGCAACACGAGGCGACCCACGTGGCCGCGGGCGAGCAGGAGTCCGCGCTTGATGGTGCCGAAGCAGAGCGTCGTGTCGGCCGCCGGACTGCCGTCGGCGACCTCGCCGGTGGTGGCATCGAGACCGCTCGGCACGTCCAGCGCGATGACGGTGGCGCCGCCATCGCGCGCGCGCGCAACGCGGGTGCAGGCGGCGAGTACGGGCTCACGTAATGCCCCCTGGTGGCCAGTCCCCAAGAGGCCATCCACCACCACCCGTTCGTGTCCATTCGGGTCGCCGTGCACGAGTGCCGGTGCCGCGAGCAACATCGCCCGTACGGCGTCGGGGGTACGCGGCGGCACCGCGGCGTGCAGTCGCACCGCCACGCCGACGCGCGCCAACTGCGCGGCCACGATGTACGCGTCACCGCCATTGTTGCCACTGCCGGCGAACAGCGCCACACCGTGCGAGAGGCGCCCCGCGTAGTCGCGCAGGATGGCGGCGGCGGCGGCGGTACCGGCGGCCAGCATCAGCTCGAACGACCCGGTGCCGGCGGCGATGGCCGCCTGATCGCGCGCCGCGGCTTCCGCCGCGGTGGTGACGCGCAGGGCGTTCACCGAGGGGTCATCCGAGGCCGTGGGCCGTCGGTCAGACGTGCGCCGTGCTCCACGGATACTCGCGGCCGAACGCATCGTCGAAGCTGAACACCCCGAAGAAATCGTCACGCGAGTCCTGCGGCTGGCTGATGAGCAAGCCCATGTCGACGAGTGTGAACACGATATCGCCGATGTCGCCCGTGCCCTTCAGGCCCCAGTGGTCGAGCACCAGGCCGGCCATGACACCGAACCGCTGCAGCGCGAGTTCACGGCACGAGTGGGCCAACTCCGGACCGGTGATGTGGCGACGCTCCGTCAAGCGCGCCTGACAATGCTCGAGCGACGCGAGCACGAACAGATAGGCCCGCTCGTCGAACCGCTGCTCGCGCAGACGGATCTGGTCCATGATGCCTTCACGGAACGCCAACTCGGTCACTGCTGCTGCTCCTGATCGTAGCGGTGTCGAACGTATACGGTGGACGCATAACCGACGCGCGGTGCACCCGATGCGGCACGCCGATCAACCGAAAGACAGCGGGCCTCCAGTGGAACAATACTGGAGGCCCGGGAACCACCTGACAACTCCTTGCGAACGGCGCGGGCGCCCGTCCTGCGCGCCGCGTCAGACCCGCGCCACCGACCGATACAGCGGATACGCGTCGGCCAGCGCCTTCACGTCGGCCTTCACTGCCGCGATCGTGTCGCGATCTTCCGGCGCCGACAGCACGCGATCGATCAGCGCCGCGATCTCACGCATCGCATCGGCGCCCATGCCACGCGTGGTGACCGCCGGCGTGCCGATCCGGATTCCACTGGTCACGAAGGGTGACTGCGTCTCCTTGGGCACGGTGTTCTTGTTCACCGTGATTCCCGCTTCGTCCAGCACCTTCTCGGCCACCTTCCCCGTCAGCCCCTTGCTGCGCAGGTCGACGAGCATGAGGTGATTGTCGGTGCCGCCGGACACGATGTGATAGCCCCGCTCCATCATCGCCGTCGCCAGCACATGCGCGTTCTCCACGACCTGTCGGCAGTACGCCGTGAACGACGGCTGCAGGGCCTCATGGAACGCAACCGCCTTGCCGGCGATCACATGTTCGAGCGGACCGCCCTGCATGCCAGGGAACATCGCCTTGTCGATTGCCTTGGCGTGTTCGGCCTTGCAGAGAATGATGCCGCCGCGCGGACCACGCAGCGTCTTGTGCGTCGTGCTCGTCACCACGTCGGCAAAGGGCACGGGCGACGGATACACGCCCGTGGCCGCCAGTCCGGCGAAGTGTGCCATGTCCACCATGAAGATCGCGCCGACTTCCTTCGCCACGTCGGCGAAGGCCTGCCAGTCGATGGTGCGCGAGTACGCACTGTACCCGGCGATGATCATCTTCGGCTTGTGCTCGCGCGCCTGCGCCCGCATCTGCTCGTAGTCGATGATGCCGTCTTCGGTCACGCCGTACGACACCGCATGGTACAGCAAGCCGGAAAAGTTCACCGGCGAGCCGTGCGTGAGATGTCCGCCCTGCGACAGATCCATGCCGAGGAACGTGTCGCCCGGCTTGAGAAAAGCGAGGAACACCGCGGCGTTGGCCGACGCGCCGCTGTGCGGCTGCACGTTGGCGTGTTCGGCGCCGAACAGCTGCTTGAGCCGATCGATCGCCAGCTGTTCGACTTTGTCCACCACTTCGCAGCCGCCGTAGTAGCGCTTCCCCGGCAAGCCTTCGGCGTACTTGTTGGTGAGCGTGGAGCCGACCGCCTCCATGACCGCCGGCGACACGAAATTCTCGCTGGCGATGAGCTCGAGCCCGTCGCTCTGCCGCTGCGTTTCCTCGTCGATCAGATGCGCGATCTCCGGATCCGCCTGCGACAGGGCATCCCCCGGCGGCAGACGATCCCACTGCGACCAGTGCGCGCTGGCTCCATCACTCATGTCGTGCTCCCCGAGGCGTCGGCCTCACTGTCGTCCCGTTCGATCTTGGCCACGCGCCCTTGGTGGCGACCGCCTTCGAACGGGGTCGTCAACCACGCCTGCAGGATGGCGAGGGCATCTTCGTCCGACACAAAGCGCGCCGGCAACACCAGCACGTTGGCGTCGTTGTGTTTACGAGCGAGCGCGGCCACCTCGGGGTTCCACGCCACCGCGGCGCGTACTCCCGGATAGCGGTTCGCCACATACGACATCCCGAGCCCCGTCCCGCACAGGAGGACGCCGCGGGCCGCCTGCCCGTCGGAGACCTCCTGCGCTAACGGATGAGCGTAGTCGGGATAATCGGTGCTCGCGGTGCTGTGCGTGCCGATATCGTGCACCTCATATCCCAGCTCGGCGAGCGCCAACCGCAGCCGCTCCTTCAACTCGAAGCCGGCGTGGTCCGATGCGATGGGGATACGCTCCCCCGGGTTTGCCACATCCACCATGGTCAGATTGCTCCGTTGACTGCTCAGGATTCCTTGTTGGGATACTGCGGCCATGTCCTGATCATACCGCGAACGGCCTGAATACGCTGCTCGGCCACGCGATCGGCGGCCTTGTAGGTCGGGATGCCCGTGTCCTTGGCCAGACGGAAGACGCTCAGCACAGTCTGGTAGATCTCGTCGGCCTTGCGCAGCGACCGCTCCCGGCTCCAGCCGGTGAGTTCGCTGTACACGTTGATCACCCCGCCGGCGTTGGCGACGTAGTCCGGCGCGTACAAGATGCCGCGCGCTTCGAGGGCGTCGCCGTGACGGTCTTCGAGCAGTTGATTGTTGGCCGCACCGGCCACGATCTCGACGGCGAGCTGGGGGATCGTGTCGTCGTTGATGATCCCGCCCAGCGCGCAGGGCGCGAAGACGTCCGCCTTCGCGCGGTAAATCTCATCGAGCGCGACGGCGGTGGCGCCCATCTCGTCGACCACCCGCTTGATCCGGCCGGCATCGATGTCGGTGACCAACAGCCTGGCGCCCGCGGCGTGCAGCTCCCTGGCGAGAAAGTAGCCCACGTGGCCGAGTCCTTGAATGGCGACCGTACGCCCATCGAGGCTGTCGCTGCCCCACTTCTGCTGCGCCGACGCCTGAATGGCGCGGAACACGCCGTGCGCTGTCACACTCGACGGGTCGCCCGACTTGGAACCGATCCCGGTCACATGCGTCGTTTCCATGTGCACGAAGTCCATGTCTTCGACCGACGTGCCGACGTCTTCCGCGGTGACGTAGCGGCCGCCGAGCGAATCCACGAAGCGACCATGCGCACGAAACAGCATTTCGCGGTTGGTCGTCTTGTTGTCGCCGATGATGACCGACTTGCCGCCGCCGAGGTTGAGCCCAGCGACAGCGTTCTTGTACGTCATGCCGCGCGAGAGTCGCAGCGCATCGACGATGGCCGCGTCCTCAGAGGCGTAGTTCCAGAAGCGGCAGCCGCCAAGCGCGGGGCCGAGCGTCGTGTCGTGAATCGCGATGATGCCGCGGTAGCCGGACGCTTTGTCATGGCAGAAGACGACCTGCTCATGGCCCATCTCGGCGATTTTTTCGAAGTAGTGCATAGCGGGAACCGGAAGATCAGTCGGGAAGAGATCCGTCGTGCGCGGCCGCCTCGGCCAGCGTTTCGCGGGCGATCACGATGCGCTGAATCTCCGACGTGCCTTCGTAGATTTCAGTCACTTTCGCGTCGCGGAAGAAGCGTTCGACGGGATAGTCGGTCACGTAGCCGTAGCCGCCGAACACCTGCACGGCCTGCGTCGTGACCCACATGGCCGTCTCGGTGGCAAAGAGCTTCGCCATACTGCTGAAGCGCGTGATTTTTTCTCCGCGCTGCTTGGCCGCCGCGGCCGCATGCAACAGCGTGCGGGCGGCGGTGATGCGCGTCGCCATGTCGGCGAGCTTGAACTGGATCGCCTGGAACTCGGCGATGGGCTTGTCGAACTGCTTGCGCTCACCGGCGTAGCGCACGGCGGCTTCGAGCGCCGCGCGAGCGATGCCGATGGCCTGCGCCGCAATCCCGAGCCGGCCGTGATCGAGCGAGCCAAGTGCATAGATGAACCCCTTGCCTTCGTCGCCGAGCAGCCGGTCACCTGGCACGCGGCAATTGTCGAGATTGATCTGCAGCGTCGGCGAGGCGCGCAGCCCCATCTTGTTTTCCTTCTTGGCCAGATGAAAGCCAGGCAAGTCGGGCGTGAGGATGAACGTCGAGATGCCTTTGCTGCCCCGCCGGGCGTCGGGCGAATCGGTGCGCGCCATGCAGAGAACCACGCCCGCTTCGCTGCCGTGCGACACCCACGCCTTCGTGCCGCTGAGGAGCCAGTCGTCGCCATCACGCACGGCCTGACAGCGCAACGCGGCGGCATCGGAACCGGCTTCCGGCTCGGACAGCGCGAAGGCACCGAGCAGTTCACCACGCGCCATCGGCGGCAGGAACCGCTGCTGCTGCGCCTCGGTGCCGAAGTTCAGGATCATCTGCGTGGGCAGCGAGTTGTGTACGCTGAGCAGCACCGCCGCCGAGGCATCGGCCACGGCGATTTCCTCGAGCGCCAGCAGATAGCTTTGCGCGTCCAGATCGAGACCGTCGAATCGTTCCGGCGTGAGCATCCCGAAGAATCCGAGCTCCGCCATCTGCGTAACCATCACGCGGTCGAAGCGCGACTCCTGATCGCGCTCACCAGCGAGCGGCACGAGTTCGCGCTGTGCATACGCCCGGGCGAGCGCCTGGATTTCCTGCTGCGTTTCGTTGAGCTGAATCAGTGACATGACGGGTCAGTACTGGTAGAAGCCGCGACCGGACTTGCGTCCGTACCAGCCGGCGGCGACGTACTTCCGGAGCAGTGGGCACGGACGGTACTTCGGATCGCCAAGGCCGTTGTGCAGCACTTCGAGAATGGCGAGGCAGGTATCGAGACCGATGAAGTCGGCCAGCGTGAGCGGTCCCATGGGATGATTCATACCGAGCTTCATCACCGTGTCGATGGCCTCGGGCGTACCGACGCCTTCCATCACACAGTAGATGGCTTCATTGATCATCGGCATCAGGATGCGATTCGCCACGAAGCCCGGGAAATCGTTCACTTCCACCGGCGTCTTGCCGAGCCCCTTCGACAGGCGCATGACCGTCTCCGTGGTCGCGTCGCTGGTGGCCAGGCCACGAATGACCTCCACCAACTGCATCACGGGGACCGGGTTCATGAAGTGCATACCGATCACCTGCTCGGGGCGCTTCGTGCGCGCCGCGATCTCGGTGATCGAGATCGAACTCGTATTGCTGGCCAGGATCGCGCCGGCCGGGGCCAGGCGATCGAGATCCTCGAAGATGCGGAACTTGAGATCGGTGCGCTCCGTCGCGGCTTCCACGATGATCGCCGCATCGGAGACGGCATCGAGCGACGTGGAGGTCGCGATGCGCGCGAGCGCCGCCTCAGCGGCAGTCGCCTCGATGGCGCCTTTCTTGACCTGGCGGTCGAGGTTCTTCGCGATCGTGTCGCGTCCCTTCGCCAGCGCGTCGGCATTCACATCGATCAACGTGACGGCGTGTCCGCTGGTGGCGAACACGTGCGCGATCCCGTTCCCCATCTGTCCCGCGCCGACGACGGCCGCGCGATCCAAAGCTGCCTGCAGAGGCTGCTGCATATCGTTTCGACTCCGAAAAGTTAGGACTTCGCGAGCGGGTCGCGGCGTCGCAATCCGACGGCCAGCGATCCACCCAACACCAGCATTGCCACCAGCCCGCCTTCGGGACCCCATGCCCCGCCGGTAATCCACTCCGACCCGCTCAGGGTGGCCCGGTACCCCGGTGTCGCGAACGGCAGTCCGCTCACCGGCACGTGCAACACCGCCGCCATCACCCAATTCCACGCCAGATGCGCGCTCCAGGCCGCCGGCAGACTGCCGGCACGCTCTCGCACGAGGCAGAGGCACAACCCGGCCAGCGTGACCACGACGGTCGTGCGCAGGTTCGCGCCCGGGTTCATCAGGTGCACTGCCCCGAACGCCACGCTGGAACTCAAGCGGGCCACCCACCGCCCCGCAGCCTCGTCGGCCACCGCGTACAGGTATCCGCGAAACACCAGCTCTTCCCACAGCGCGGCCGGCCCCAGCAGCAACAGCAACCGCAGCGCGGTCCCGCCCCAGCTGTCCGCCACGAACGTCGCGCCGTCGAGACCACCGGCTCGCATGGCGTCGAAGCGCAGCGCACCGACCGCCCCGAGGACGCCCGCCGTCGCGAGGATCGCCGCCGTGCCCACCAGCGCCCCGTTGGCGAGCCGACGCCACTGCCAGGCCCCGGGCCCAAGCGCCATCACGGACCACGGTACATCGTCGAGGAATCGCATCGCCACCGCGCAGGCGGCGGTCACCCCGATCAACGACGTCCACGGGTACATCGGTACCGACTCCCCGATGCTGCGGGACGCGAGCCCGAACAACGGCCCGAGCACCGACTCGGCGATCCCCTGTGCGAGAATCCACGCGATACCGAAGCTCAGCAGCCGCCAGGGCACCCGCAGCGCCGTGGTCACGAGACGGCCCGTCCGGGACGTGAGGGGAGACGCCTAGGCGTCAACGCGCTCCACGGACAACGCGACCGCATCGCCACCACCGAGGCAGAGCGTGGCGATCCCGGTCTTCTTGCCGTGGTCGGCCAACGCATGCAGCAACGTGACGAGTACGCGCGCGCCGCTGGCACCGATCGGGTGGCCGAGGGCAATCGCGCCGCCGTTCACATTCACGCGGGCATCGTTCCACGACAGGCCGAGCCCATCGGCGAGTGCCTGCGACGCGAACGCTTCGTTGGCTTCGATGAGGTCGTAGTCGGCGATGGTGGTGCCGGCCTTCGCCATGAGGTTCTTTACCGCCGTGATGGGCGCG
>NZ_JBILKJ010000145.1:0-6667 GCF_044376735.1 Gemmatimonas sp. | reverse complement strand
GGCGCCGGATAGTTGACCTTCTTGAGATAGACCACGGCGGTGTACGTGTTCAGTTCTTCGAACACATGGTAGGCACGACGGTCATAAGCGAGCTTCGCTACGGTCCAGTTTTCGTCGGCCGCGTCACCGAAGATGATGGCGCGCGACGGGCACGCCTGTGAGCACGCGGTCGTGAACTCATCGGGCTGGACCTCACGGCCTTCCGCCTTGGCGCGGTGCTCGGCTTCACGGATACGCTGCACGCAGAAGGTGCACTTCTCCATGACGCCCTTGCCGCGCACGGTGACGTCAGGGTTGAGGCCCCAGTGCATCGGCTCCGGCCACGCATACTGCTTGCGATTCGGCTCACCGTAACCGAACCAGTTGAAGTAGCGGACCTTGTACGGGCAGTTGTTGCTGCAGTAGCGGGTCCCGACGCAACGGTTGTAGACCTGCACGTTGAGACCATCGGGCGAGTGGTACGTGGCGTACACCGGACACACCGGCTCGCACGGCGCGTTACCGCAATGCTGACACATCATCGGCACGAAGCGCGTGTCGAAGTCGGGCGAGAACTCGTTCTCGGTGTTCTCGTTGCCTTCGTAGTAGCGCTCGAGGCGGATCCAGGCCATTTCACGGCCCTTGATGATGTTCGCCCCCGGACGCTCATCCCACACCGTCGGGCTGAGGGCGCGACCCTGGTAGGGTGCGCCGACCGTCGGAATGTTGTTCTCGCTGTAGCAGGCGGTGACGCACGCCGAGCAACCCGTGCAGCGGGCGAGATCGATGGTCATCGCCCAGCGGCGCTTCTCCATCTTCTGCACGTGATCGGGGGCGTACATGCCGAGATCCTTCGCGTTCGGATTGGCTAGCTCACCCTGCGCGTCGGCCGCGATCGGCGACTTGAGCCCAGCCTTGAAATCCTGCGACGGCAAACCGGGGATCGCGTGCTCTTCGTGTCCGCCTTCCTCGGCTTCCTGTCCAAGCAAGGCCGCGAGCGTCATGGCCTGACCGATACCACGGCCATGCTGACGGGCAGAGCCTTCGGTGGTCACCAGTTGCGACGTATCCGCCGAGACGGTCACCTTACCCTTGGTACCGGAGAGGGTGAGGGCGCCGGAAGCGTCCCACCCACTTGCGAGAAGGTCGTAGGCGTTGATGCCGACGTTCTGCGCGAAGCGACCGTAGGCCGTATGTCCGAGGCCGAGCGAGATGGCCACGGTATCGGGACGCACGCCCATGTAGCGGTAGGCCGGCGCGGTGATCTTGCCGGCAGCCGTTTCCACGGTGAGGTGCTGTCCTTCGACGAGGCCGAGCTTCTTGAACGTGGTGGGGTGGACTTCCACCCAGGACTGCCACGCGATCTTGGTGACGGGATCGGGGAGTTCCTGCAACCACGGCTTGTTGGCGCCGCGACCATCACCCAAGGTGGGCGACGGATAGACATGCACGAAGTAATCACCCGCACCAGCATCGGCCGGCGTGGGGGTGGCATTCCAGCTTCGCGTGGCGGTGGCGACCAGCGGCGCGCCGCTGATGGTGGCCTTCGTGAGCGCGGTAGTGAAGGCCGATCCGCCGCCGGGGAACTTGCTGATGAACCAGCCGCGGTAGTCGGCGGCCGTGTACTTCGCGGCGAGCGCCTGATCCTTCTTGGCGAGCGCAATGAGCACGTCGGCGGTGGCCTTCGTGTCGAACACGGGTTCGAGCGTGGGCTGCTGGAGGCCGATCTGCCCCTGCATGCTGACGGCGTCGCCCCAACTCTCGAGCCAGTGATTGTCGGGGAGAATCAGATCACAGAGCTGCGCCGTTTCGTCGGGCACCGACGAGAAGGACACCTTGAACGGCACCTTGGCGAAGGCGGCGGCAAAACCGGCCGACTTGGGCATGGTGTGGGCCGGGTTGGCACCGCGCACGAAGGCGAGGGGCACGGTGCCCGCCGCCATCTTCGCGACGACACCCGCCAGGTCCGCGTAGGAGGCCAGACCGTTGTAGCCACCATGGCCGGCGGCCGGCTTGATCGTCACCCCAACGGCGCCGGCCTTCTTGTTGATCTCGGCCACCATGACACCGCATTCGACGGCATTGGCGGTGGTGATTCCACAGATAGCCATGACGCCGTTGCCGGCCGCGGCGATCGCCTTCGCCAGCGCTTCGAGCGTCGCGACCGGCACACCCGAGGCCTCGGACGCGGCGGCCATCGTGGCCGATCCCGTGAGGGCGGCACAGATGTCCATTTCGCTGCCCGGCTTCGCGGCGATCCACTGGTCGGCGTTGAGGCCGGTGAGGGAGCGGCGTGCGCCGACGTAGACGAGACGCGGGGCGCCTTCCAGCTTGGCGCGCGCGTCAGCCCAGTCGAGCTGCTGCGGCACACTGTGACCCCAGCCATCGAGGAAGTCGGCACCGAAGCTGATGACCAGCTTGGCGGCGCCGAACTCGAGCGCCGGCCACGACGCACCGTAGGCCTTTTGGTTGGCGGCGATCGTGGCCAGCGGGGCGGCGGAGTCGACGCTCAGGTGGGCCGGCATGCCCTGCGCCGACAGCCACTGATCGAGGAAGCCCGGGAACGTGCCCGACTCGTGCTGGTTCACGAACACCACGTTGGACGCCTGGGTACGGCTCTTGACCTCGCCGATCTTCTGGGCGAGCAGCTCGTACGCCTTGTCCCACGTGGTGGCCTTGAGGGCATTCCCCTCGCGCACCATCGGCGTGCGATAGCGATCGGGATTGTACAACCCCTGCACCGCCGAGAGGCCGGCGGAGCAGATCGCGCCGCGGCTCATGGGGTGGTCCGGATTGCCATCCAACTTGATGGGGCGGCCGTCGCGAACTTCGGCCATCACGCCGCAGGCGGTGGCGCACTCGCGGCAGGTGGTCGCGTAATACTGCGACACACCCGGCACGGTGTTGTCAGGTGACGCAACGTACGGAATGAGCTTCCCCACCTTTTCGGAGGAGCAGCCCACCACCGCGGTCGTCGCACCCGTGGCGCCTAGGATCTTGAGGAATTCTCGGCGCTTGACGCCGGTCCCCGCTTCAGTGCTCATGCAGTCACTCCGCTCCGGGCGGCTGCACAGGGCATGCGGCGCGCAGACTACGCGCCGTGGCCCCGTGGTCGAGGGTCAGCTGACGATCAGTAGTGGCAGGTCGCGCAATCGTACCGCGCCTTCTTGGGCGGCGCGGCGAGCAGCTCGGGCGTCACCGGCATTCCGGCCAGGCGAGCACCTTCGGCGGGCTTGTAGCCCTGCACGTGACAGTTGATGCACCAGCCCATGTTGAGCGAGTTCACCTGCTGGACGGGCACGTAATTGGTGTCAGGTCCCTGCGCTCCCTGCTTCTGGATCTGGCCATGGCAGGTCTGACAGGTGACACCGGAATTGACATGGCGCATGTGCGGGAACTGCACATAGTCCGGCACCTTGTGCACGCGGTTCCAGGGGATCGGCTGACCCTTCTGGTAGAACGCGGCCACCTTCTTGATCTCCGCCGCCTGTGGCTTCACGATCAGGTGACAGCCCATGCAGGTGGAGACCGATGCGTTACCCGGATCGGGCGACTTGTTCGCCGCGCTGTGGCAGTACAAGCAGTTCATACCAGCTTTCGCCACGTGCGGCGCGTGAACGAACTTGACGGGCTGCTCAACGCGCAGGCCTTGCGACGACGACGCGCCGCTGTAGGCCGACAGCAGCGTGGCCGCTGCCGCGAGCGCGAGAAACGCAGGAATCACCGTCCACTTCTTCTTGACCGTCATCGACTTTGGGGCCGGGAAGGCGTTGGATGCGGAAGACACGCGTTATGCACGACGACCGCCGTTTTCGTCCCGATTTTCCGGTGACGAGTCGTAGCCGTCGTCATGCGTATAAGTCTGTGTCAACCCGATTTTTGCAAGCGCGAAGTATGCCCGCCACCGTAATAGTACGCAAGTGTCCGCGCACGATACGCCACGGTTTTCTGGAACTTTTCGCCTGCACCATCAACGATTGGTGGGCGCGGCGGTTCCCGCGCCGTTTTCGCGGCCGAGTCCGGACTGCGCCGATCGCTGCGCGGCCTCGAAAATCGCGCGGCCGTCAGCGAACCGCGGCACAGGAAGCGGGGACGGACCGTGCCGCGGCAGCAGGTCGACCAACGCCCGTGATTGCTGTGTCAGGCGCAACGGCCACCAGCTACTCCACGTCAACCGGTCGGCGCCCATCGTGGCGACCAGATGCGCGAAGTGATCCTCCGGCGGCCCCCAGACCCAGCCGAAGTCGTAGAACACCCGCTCCTGCTCCGATGGCGTGAGCCCCCAGTGCGTCTCTTCGATGAGGTCGCGTCCGGCGCCGGCGATCACGAGGTGGCATCGGGAGCCGGCGAGCCGCGCTATCGCGCGCACCGTCGCGGCGGGCACATCGCCCATAGCGTCCATGGGATGCCGTTGCCGGAGGTCCTCGAATCGGATGGTGACATGCAGCGCGAGCCCCACCTCGCCACACGCCACGGCGAGCTCCGCGAGAGCGGGATGCGCCGGGCCGAGTCCCCACTGCGCCGGATAGACCCGGACCGCGGGCGCACCGGCGTTGACGGCGTCGCGCAACATCCCCGTCCAGCCCGGCCAATCGGGGCGGACGATGGGTGCCGGGAGTAGCACGCCGGGATACGGTTCGAGCGCAGCATACAGCGCGCGATTGGACGGCACGGGATCGCGATGAAACGCGCCGGGGAGATGACCGACCCAGGCCCCGGCGAATCCTTCTCGATCGAGGACACGAACCAAGACCTCGGGGTCAGGATGCGGGAGATCGCGGAACGGATAGCCGCCAATCCAGCTGGTCACATCAATCGGGCGCGGGTCGGTCACGGAGGGCGTGGTCATGCCGTCGCTCCGGATCCGCTCGCGGCGCCAGACAGCGCCGCCGCGAAGGTGCCGACCGGAAAGATGCGCACGGCGTTGCGCCAACACATGTCGGCGAGATCGTCGTCCGACGCGCCGGTGAAGGGCAACGCGCGGAGCTTCGTGAGTCCGGTGCACAGGGTGAGGTCAGCTGCCCACAACAGGCGACGAGCGCCGACCCAGCGCAGGGCCTCGTCGATCATGCCACGATCGATGCCGCTGCCCGACAAGTCCATCACGATGTTCTCGAACTCGCGTACGGCGGGGTTGGTGTGGGCCCAATCGCCGCCGCCACCGATATGGGCCAGCAGAAACGTGGTGCGCGGATGCCGCGCGGCCAATCGAGCCAGCTCGACCCCGTCGGACGCATCCTGATTGGGCCAATCGCGTCGCCGATGCTGCCAGATATGTTGGAGGATGGGCACACCATACTGCGCCGCTGCCGCCGCGATGTCATCGAGCAAGGCGTCATCGACGCGACGGCCTGCCGCGAGCTTGATCCCGATGGCCCCACGCGCGACGCCGCGCGCGATCTCCGCGAGCGCATGCGCGGTGTAGTTCGGATTCACCGCAACCCACGCCTTCACGCGCGGCGACTGCTGCTCGGCGAAGTCCAACATCCAGTCGTTGGCGCGCGTCTGATCGGCGGGCGACGAGAAATAGGTTGGCGAAGTCGCCCCCCAGGATCCAAGCACCGACGCGACGTGACACACCACGCCGATGCGCTCACCGGCATTCAGGCGAGACGCGTTGTACCGCTCCCAGTCGATTCGGTTGCTGGAGGGGGTGTGAAAGTGCGCGTGGACATCGATCACCGGGGTCATTCGTTCACTCCTCAACGCGTCGTGGTCCTGGTAGCAGCGAGTGGGTGATCTGCGGCATCAGCTCGGCGACGTGCTCGAGCGCCGCCTCGTCATGAGCGACGCACCCGAACTGATACGCGCCGCGCTTGAGGAGCAACCCGTAGCGGGTGGCCACCGCCACAAGGGCGTCGACGGCGTCGGGGGCGTCGGCCGTGAGCCGCCACATCATCGGCGGCCCGTCGGCGCGCACGCCGACCCACGGCGCCTCGGTGAGCGCGGTACGAATGATCTCCTGCAGCATTCCACCCGCGGACGCCATGCGTTCAGGAACGTCCGTCCGTTCATGCCAGTCGAGCACCGCCTTGGCGGCTGCGAGTCCGGTGCTTTCCGTCGCCGCCGTCGAGGAGATCCAGGTACGCTGCGCGGCATCCATGACGGCGCTGCGTCCCACCACGGCCGCGAGTGGATAGCCGTTCGCCATCGCCTTGCCGAGCGTCGTGAGATCGGGGATCACGCCCGTCAGCTCCTGCACGCCGCCGGTGCGCACGCGAAACGCGGTCTTGACCTCGTCGAAGATCAGGACGGCACCTGACCGGTCCGCGTGGCGTCGGGCGGATTCGAGCCACGAGACGTTGGCGATGTCATGTACGAGCGGCTCGATGATGATCGCCGCCGGCGGCGTGTCGCCGTCCAAGACCGCGCGATCGAGCGCCGCGATGTCGTTGAAGGGCACCCAACTGACGGCGCGTTGCACCGACGCCGGCACGCCGGCGGCGTCGCTGCACCAGTCGAGCCACCCGAAGTAGCCACAGGCAATGATGCGCTCGCGCCCCGTGAGTGCGCGGGCGAGCCGAATGGCCGCCGCATTCGCTTCGGCGCCGGTGCGCAGGAATCGGACTTGCTCAGCCGATGGGATCACCTGCACGAGCCTCTCGGCGACCTCCACTTCGAGCCGGTGCGGCAGCGCCGAGACGTTGCCCGACGATGCCGCCGCGATGACGGCACGGGTGACGGCGGC
>NZ_JBILKJ010000144.1:0-6687 GCF_044376735.1 Gemmatimonas sp. | reverse complement strand
GCCGCTCCAGGGGCCACGTCGCCGCTGCCGTCCATTGCCCGGCAGTTTGCCAGCGGCACGAGCGACATCTCCGAGCAGGTGGACACCCTGCTCTGGAAGGATCCGCACGGCGATCGAACCAGTTGAGTCGGGCGACGTGCTGGTGATGGCCGTTGCGGAACGACTCGGTGCACGCGAGATCCTCACCACCGACCGGCGTCATTTTGGTGCGGTGCGCTCGAACGGAAGCCGCGTGGTGTCGTTGGTGCCGTAGTCGCGTCTCAGCGGGCGGCGAACACCGCGCGGTAAAACGCAAAATTCCGTTCGCCGAGCGCCTCGAGGAGCGCCATGGTGTCATGCCCTACGTTGGGCACCAGCGTGTACTCCTGCGCAATCGCCAATCGCGTGACGTGCGCGCGAAACTCCTCGTTGGCCGGCAGTGTGAAGTCGAGCGAACCCACCACCTGACGAAAACGCGTCAGCGCACGGGGCGTTCCGCGTATCGTAGCGGCATACTGTTCGGCCACGGTGAACGGGTTCTGCGCGACATAGTACGTCATGTCATCGCTGTACACCTCACGCAGGATCTGCGCCCGCTCGGCGGGATTCCCCGTGGCGCGCGGCCCGTTGAAGTCGAGGTCCAGCGGGCCCGCCGCGAACATGCTCATCGCGGCGAATACGTCGGGGTAGCGCAGTCCCCATCGCGATGCGCCATACCCGCCCATGCTGAACCCTTCCAGCAACCGCCCGTCGCGCGTGGCCACGGTGCGAAAGGTCGCGTCGACATGCGGTACCAAGTCGCGCACCACCATCGACTCCATGGGGACGCGTCCGTCTTTGGAATCGGCCCACATGCTCGACGCCATGCCGTTGGGGAATACGACGAGCATGGGCGGAATGCGTCCCGCGCGGATGGCGTCGTCAAAATACGCCGCGAGCACGGAAATACCACCGAGACCTCCACCGCTGCCGTGCAGCCAGTAGAGCACCGGGAACCGTCGTGCCGCGTCGCTGTCGTACTGCGGCGGCGTGTACACGTGATAGCTCACGGTGGCGCGCGCGATCACACTGGAGAAGGTGCGATACTGCACGCGTGGCGCGCTGATAGCGTTGGTGGTCCACACGACTGGCGGTACTACAGGTGGCGCGGGGGCTACCGGCGCTGCAGCCGTTCCGGCGCTGCAGCCGCAGAGCGCGAGCAGCACGAAGGAGAGGGCGCGTCGCACGTTCATCGCCCGATGGCCCGTAGCAACCGCATTGGCATGCGCGACTCGACTCGGTGGCGTGGCGAACATCCGTCTATCTCCGCCGTCAGTAGCCGCGCGTGCGGTCGACCACCCACTTCGGCAGCTCACCGCGCTCGAGCGATTCGAGACACTCCAGAAAGCCATGGGCGGCGCCATCGATGGTGGTGAGTCCGGAGATGTGCGGCGACACCATCACGCGCGGATCGCTCCAGAGCGGCGAGTCGGCCGGCAGCGGTTCGGTGGCGAACACATCGAGTGCCGCCGCGCGCAGCCAGCCGTTGTCGAGCGCTTCGGGCAACGCGGTTTCCTCGACCACCGAGCCACGGCCGGCGTTCAGCAGCACGGCACCCTGACAACGCGACAGCACGTCGCGCGAAACAAGGCCGCGCGACGCCGGCGTGTCGGGGACAGCCACCACGATCCAGTCGGCGTCGCCCACCAGGTTGGCGAGCTCGCTGGCCGGATGCACGGCGCTGAAGGCCCCGCTGTTTGCTGTGCCGCTGCGTGACACGCCGGTCACGTGCACGCCCAATGCCTGCAGCGACAGCGCGATGGCGCGGCCGATATCACCCGTGCCCACCACGAGGGCTCGCGTGCCGGCTACGCGCGCGATGTCGCGCGGCGCCCAACGACGCTCGCGCTGTGCTTCCGCCAACTCCAGGACCTGCAGCTGGATCGCAAAGATGCGCGACACCGCCCACTCGGCGATCATGGGCCCGAACGATTCGGGGCTGCGGGTGAGCAGGATGGCGGGATCGAGATCGGACGCCATCCACGAATCGACGCCGGCACCGGTGCACTGAATCCAGCGCACGTTCCCCATATCCGACACCGACGGCGGACGCTTGAAGCCGATATAGGCCTCCGCCCAAGCGAGATCCTCGGCGGTGATGTCGGTAAACACCTTGCCACGCAATTCGAGGTCGGGGCGACGCGCGCGAATGGACTCGGCGATGCCCACATGCGCGTTGGCGCCAATGGCGATGCGCCGCGGCGCGAACGGAAGCGCGAAGGTCATGACACGGCCTAACGTGGAGTGGGAGACGAACCGATGGCATCACCGACGGCGTTGCAGGCGAGCACGGTGACAAAGATGAAGAGGCCGGGGAAGATCGCAAGCCACGGTTCGCTGGTCATCGCGGTCTGGGCCTGATAGAGCATGTTGCCCCAGCTGGCGGTGGGGGGCTGCACGCCCACGCCGAAGAAGCTCATCGTGCTTTCCAGCAGGATGCCGCGGCCGATGGCGAGCGTGGTGGCGACCGTGGCGGCAGGGATGACACCCGGGATGATGTGGCGCACGATGACGCCCACCGGATTGGCGCCGATGGCCCGCGCCGCCTGCACGAAATCGAGCGACGCCAACGACTGCACTTCGGCCCGCACGACGCGCGCGGTTTCCATCCATCCGGCAGCGGCCACCAGCAGGATCAGCATCGGCACGCCGGGCTGCAGCACGGCGGCGCCAAGCATGAGCAGCGGAAGTCGCGGAATGGCGAGCATGGCATCGGTGGCGCGCATGAGCGCGTCGTCGACCCAGCGACCAGCGTATCCGGCCACCGAGCCCACCGCGACGCCGATTGCCGCGCTCATGAGGGCCGACAACACACCGATGGCGAGCGACACGCGCGCCCCCACCAGCACGCGCGTGAGCACGTCGCGCCCGAGTTCATCGGTGCCGAACCAGTGCACCATCGACGGCGCTGCGCGACGGTTGGCAAGATCGAGCGCATCGGCGGCGAAGGGCGCCAGATACGGCGCCAGCAGCGACGCCACCACGAGCGTGGCGAGAAAGAGCAGGCCACCACGCGGTCCGGCCTTCATGCGGTGCTCCGCGTGCGCGGATCGAGGGTGCGCACCGCGATGTCAGCGAGCAGATTCAGCACCATGACGGCGATGGCGCCGCACATGAGGAACGCCATCAGCACCGGGTAATCGCGTTTCACGAGCGATTCGGTGAACAGACTTCCCACGCCGGGCCAAGCGAACACGCTTTCGGTGACGACGGCCCCCGACGCCATCATGGCGGCGTCGAGCAGCACGACGGTCACGAACGGGCCGAGCGCATTGGGCAGCGCATGGCGCAACAGGACGCCGAGTTCGGAGACACCGCGCACCCGCGCCGCATTCATGTAGGGGAGGCCGATGGTTTCGCGCATGCCACGGCGGAGATACCGAGACCACGCCGCGCCCTGCACGGCGGCGAGGACGACCACCGGCAGCACGAGGTGCGCGATACGGTCGGCGAACGAGCTGGCCCCGAACGACGCGCGACCGGACGACGGCAGCCACCCCAACGTGATCGCGAACACCAACTGCAACAGCAAGCCGAACCAGAACACCGGCAGCGAAATGCCGGCCACGGCACCGAACGACGTGATGCGATCGAACAGGCGATGCACTGACGCCAGCACGCCGACCGGCAGCGCGACGCAGAGGGCCAGCAGCGTGCTGGCCCCGACCAGTTCGAGCGTGGCGGGTACGCGCTCCAGCACGCGGTGCAGCACCGGACGACCGTCGGCGAAGCTGTATCCCCAGTCGCCGCGCACGAATGCCGACAGCCACGACGCGTACTGCGCGGCGAGCGGACGATCGAGCCCCATGGCGGCGCGCAGGCGCTCGATGTCCTGCGGCCGCACATTCGGATTCTCGAGGTAGGCCGCCAGCGGACCGCCGGGCACCGCCTGCAGCAGCGCGAAGACCAGCATCGAGATGAGGACCAGCAGAGGAATGCTTTGCAGCACGCGGCG
Source organism: Gemmatimonas sp. (assembly GCF_044376735.1). Lineage (GTDB taxonomy): Bacteria > Gemmatimonadota > Gemmatimonadetes > Gemmatimonadales > Gemmatimonadaceae > Gemmatimonas. The sequence goes on along the minus strand of NZ_JBILKJ010000144.1, from coordinate 2,714 downwards.
CAGGATCATGCCGTGCATCGCGCCACGCATCACGGCGTGCGGATCTCCCACTGGTACACGTTCCAGAACGGACCGGCGTTGGTCGGATTGCCGGTGAACCCCTTCAGGGACCTCGGCACGGCATCGACCTTGGCCGTGTTGTACAGCACGATCTCCGGTACAAGGGACGCAATGCGACGCTGCGCGTCACGCAGCAGCGCGTTACGCTGTGCGACATCGGCGGTGCGATCGGAGCGATACAGCAGCGACGTGAGCGTGGTGTCGTTCACATAGTTGATGTTGCGCCCGGCCGGCGGCATGCGGTCGCCGGCGAAGAACAGCGTGAGCTCCGGATCGGCACCCATCTGCCACCAGTGCAACATGGCGTCGAACTCGCCACTGAACCACACGCTGCTGATGGTCGTACCATCGAGCAGCTTGACCTGCATGTCCACGCCGACGTCGCGGAACGCCTGCTGCAATGCCTGCGACACGTTCTCGCGAATCGCGAACCCTGACTGCGTAATGAGCGTGAACGCGAGCCGCTTGCCGTCTTTCCGGCGGATGCTATCGGCGCCGGGCACCCAGCCCGCTTCGGTGAGCAGCGCACGCGCGCGCTCGGGATCGAAGCCGTACGATTGCACCTTCGGCTCGTAGGCGGCGGAGAGCGGCTGGATCGGACCGTTCACCACCTCCACCTGTCCGTCGAGGATCGTGCGCACGAGCAGATCCCGATCGACGGCATGGGCCAGCGCTTGCCGCACCTTCACGTCAGCGAACGGCGTGAAGTGCTTCTGGTTGAGCGTCACGTGTTCGTAACCGTTGCCGACCACCCGGTTCATTCGCAGGTCGCTCACGGCCTCGAGCTCGCGCACTTTATCCCACGCCACCAGCGCCACCATGTGCACCTCCCCCGACTTGAGGAGATTGATGCGCGTGGTGGTGTTCGTGAGGAAGCGGAAGAGCAGCTGCTTGATCTTGGGATACTCCGCGCCGCGCCAGTAGCCTTCGGCGCGCTCGAGGAGGATGTACTCGCCCGTCTTCCACTCCTTCACTTTGTATGGGCCGGTGCCGAGTGGCGCGCGGTTGTAGTCGTTGGCGGTGTTGAGATCGCGCCCTTCGAGTACGTGCTTGGGCAGTGTGCCGCGCACGAACTGCAGCTGATACGGCGCGTAGATCTCCTTGTAGTGCACCACGGCCGTGAGCGAGTCGGGCGTATCCACCGAAGAAATGCGGTCGAAGCCGTCCACGCTTTCCGGCTTCCAGTCGCCCTTGTTGATCGCGTCCACGGTGAACTTCACGTCGGCCGACGTATGCGGTACGCCGTCGTGCCACTTCACCCCGGGGCGGAGCTTCCAGGTTACATCCATGCCGCCATCGGCGCGCACGACCACGCCGCCATTCTCCGTGGTTGGAATCTCGGCGGCGAGCACGGGGATGATCTTCATCTCCTCGTCATTGGTGACGAGCCCTTCCACCACGCCTGCCTCGATGTCTTCGAGAATGTGCGTGGCATAGCGGTTCATCGTGTCGGGCTCACGATCGTAGCCCACGATCAGCAGATCATTCGACGGTCCGCTGCGGGCCGTCTCTCCGCCACAGGCCGCGAGTGACGCACAGAGCGCGGCGGTCACGCCGAGGGGCGCACCGCGGATCGCGCGAGGGAACGAGCGTACGGTCCAGCGCATCATGACGTTGCCGTGAGGAGTCGCGCCGCCAGCGCCACAGGGATGGATCCCCGGCTCAACAGCGCGTCGTGAAAGTGTCGCGGCGAGTAGTCCGCCCGCGCGCGCATGGCATCCCGCAGATCGAGAATGCCCTGCGTGCCCAGCCAGTACATCACCGCAGTGCAGGGGAACATGGAGTTCTTGGTGGCTTCACCCACCGCCACGGCCTCCGGCATACCGACTTCGTGTACGTAGTAGGCCACGGCCTCGGCGAAGGTGAACTCGCCCGTGTGCAAACGGATATCGACGATGGCGCGCGCCAGCATGCGCACGCGACTCTGCTGCTCGGCCGCGCGCTCGAGTGGCGTGAGAAACCCGAGTTCGTCGGCGAGTTCGGTGGCGTAGCACGCCCACCCCTCGGCCATCGATCCGCCCAGGAACATGCCGATGCGACTCGCACAGTCCACGGCGGCGATCTTGCCGATCCGTGAGTGCGACCTATGGGTGGCGTGCCCGTTCTGCACGTGATGACCAAGCGCGCCGTGATGCACGACGTGATTGAGCGTGATGGTACTGTGATTCCACGCTTTCAGGCGACGTTCGCGCTCGTCGGGCGCAATGGTGTCGTCAACAGGCGTGACCAGATACCGATGCTCGGGGCGGGGTTCATACGGCGCCGGCGAGCGATAGAACAGGAAGTAGAGCTGCGGCGCGATGTCGCGGGCCCACACGGGAATGGGCACATAGCGCAACGGCCAGTCGGGCCATGCCACCTGATCGTGCTTGAGTGCGAGCGCGCGGCACGCTTCGAACTGCGACGTGAAGGTGGCGAGGTAATCGGCTTCGGCAGGACGGTCGTTGGCCAGCGCGGCGCCGAGCGCGTCGGGAGAACCGGCCACGTCGGTGGCGAGGGCGTGGAAACGCGCCTGGGCCGCGGGCAGCTCGCCGAGCACCCGTTGCAGCAGCGCGCTGGACGACTGCGCACAGAAGTGTCCGCGCTGCAGCAGGATGTCGTACGCCTCTCTGCCGATGGCGTAGCCGGTATCGACATCGCGTGGCAACAGGTAC
>NZ_JBILKJ010000143.1:0-6770 GCF_044376735.1 Gemmatimonas sp. | reverse complement strand
ACGCCGCGAGTTCGCGGCCGTCGGTCGCACTCACCAGTCGGGCGGAGAGCACGTAGCTGGATCCCAGCCGCACCACGTCGCCGTCGATCACGGCCTTCGTTCCCTCCCGCGTCGCGATCTCCCGGGCAACGTCGAACGGTACGAGCGCATCGGCCGGTCGTTGCATGCGCTGCAACAATTCACGCACGGTCGCCCGCGTGACGACGGCGAGATTGGGGGACTGGGCGAGATCGGTACGGAGCGCTTCGGCCACGGTCGCGCCCAGCGTGGAATCGTTGGCCGGCGGACGAAAATCGGCGACCAGCACGCTTTCGCGTTCGCCGAACTCCCCCGCGCCGATCAGCGACGCCGCCGGGCCGATGCCATACGCGCGCGTCGCCACGAACCCGATCACCGCAACGGCCAACGCCGACGCCGCGATCACACCGAGGCGGCGGGTACGCCGCACGGTGACATGCGGCTGCGCCCGCAAGGCGAAGGTAGCCAGCGTGCCCGGCGCTGCGACCGATCCGCCCGGCGTGAGTGTGGGTGTGTGCGACACCACGCGCTGCGCCGTGCGCTGCACCCACCACGCGCCGAGCAGGGCGGGGAGTCCGGCCACCGCCAGCGTGATGGCCGAGGGCATCGCCCATGACGGGACGCCGATGGTGCGGGACGCAGCAAACACGGCGCCTACCAGCAACACCACGCCGCCGGCCCAGGAGCCGAGCACCGGCGCGAGCGGGAGCGAGGCGGCCGTACCCGGTCCGGTGAGCGGCGCCGACGCGTTCGATGAACCCACGCCATCCAGCGCGCGCACGATCTCGTTGGCGTCGGACGGTCGGTCGCCCGGCAGCTTGTTCAGGCAACGCCCCACCAGCGCCGCCAGCGGCGCGGGGATGTCCGCGCGCAGCACGCGAGGATCGCGCGGCGCTTCGGTCATATGCGACACCAGCAGGCGCCCCGGTGTGGCCGCCGAGAACACGGGTTGTCCGGTGAGCAGTTCGAAGGCCATCGCGCCAAACGCGTAGAGATCGGCGCGATGATCAATGTCCGTCGCGCCCTCCGCCTGCTCCGGTGCCATGTACGCCGGCGTGCCGATGGCCAGCCCCACCTGCGTGAGCGTGGCACCGCCGGCCGCCTGGCGCGACGCCGTGATGGCCTTCGCGATGCCGAAGTCGGTCACGGTCGCACTCCCCGCCGAGAGCAACACGTTGTCGGGCTTGATGTCGCGGTGGACGATGCCGTGGCCGTGCGCGTAGCTGAGCGCGCGCGCCACGTCGCGCAGAACGGCCACGGCCTCGCCGATGGGGAGCGGCCCCAGCGCGAGCCGCTGCCGGAGCGAGTCGCCATCCACGTACGGCATGGAGAACCACGGGAGCCCATCGGCGTCACCGGCGGCCAGCACCGGCACCACGTGCGGGTGCTGCAACGAGGCCGCGAGCAGCACTTCGCGCTTGAACCGCTCGACGCTCAATCCTTCGAGCATCTCCGGCGCCAGCACCTTGACCACGACGCGCCGCTGCAGCGCGGGCTCGTCGGCCAGATACGTGCGGGACATGCCGCCACCGCCCAGTTCGCGCACGAATCGGTATTGGCCCGAGAGGGCCTGCTCAAGGCGGGATCGGAAGGGATCCATGCATCAGCACAATGGGGGAGCGCGCCGACTGAGTGTGGAGCGCGCGACTACTCGGCAAGTTGCATCACCGGCGGTGTCGTCGCCAGTCACAGCCCTTGACCCACCCCAACTGACCTTCCTATCCCGACCCGTCTGGACGCAGTCGCCCCTCCGCCCGGCAGGCCTCGAGGTAGCCGAGGGCGGCGCGGTGCACGCGCGGCCGGATGCGCTCGCGCGGGATACCAGTGGCCCCGGCGCGATCCACCATGGACCGCACCAGCAGGAAGAGATCGTCCGCCGCCTCGTCCACCGCCTCGGGGGAGAGTCCGCCCAGGGACGGCCGGATCGTGTCCGCCACCGCTTGGCGGATGCGCTGATGCACCGCCGCGAGCTCGGTGTGCAGCGCGAGCCGCTGCTCCTCGTGGTCGAGCGCGACCGCGAGGGTGCTACGGTCGTACTGAGCGTGCAGCGCGAGGTCCACGAACACCGCGATCGCCTCGGGCAGCGGCGCGGCGCGCATCTGCGTGGCGACCGCCTCGACCGCCTCGGCCACGCCGCGCTGCGTGCGCTCGATCAGCGCGACAACGATCGCCTCCTTGTTCGGGAAGTACTGGTACAGCGACCCGACGCTGATGCCGGCCACCTCCGCGACCCGGTTGGTGGTGAGCCCGGAGAGCCCGTCGGCCGCGAGAATGCGAGTCGCGGCCGCGAGGATCCACTCGACCAGCTCGCGCGAGCGCTCCTGGCGAGGGGCTTTCCGAGGGTGGATCGGGGGAGACGTGCGGCGACCGCGCATGGCAGGGGAATGCGAGTAGTATGCGAGCAATTGCTCACCAATATTGCGGGTGTCAGGCGGCGCGCAACCCCGGTGTCCAGCGAACGCGCCGCCCCCAACCCCAACGACTATGCGACCCTTCGTCCGCCCTCATACGCTCGCCCTCCTTGTCACCGCCCTCCCGTGGATCGCGGTCCGGGCTGGTGCGCAGGCTTCCACCCAGCCGCCGTCGGTTGCCGAGTCGAGGCGGACCGGCACGGTGAGCGGTCGCGTCGTCGACCGCGTCTCGCAGCGGCCGATCGCGGATGTCCAGGTCACGATCACCGATACCGATCTCGAGGCCCGCAGCGACGCCGACGGGGGCTTCACGCTCCGCGGCGTCCCCGCCGGGACGCATCGCGTGCGAGCCGTTCGCGTCGGCTACCGTCCCGGGCTCGCGCCCGACGTCTCGGTCAGCGTGGGGTATCAGGCGCAGGTGCGCTTTGAGCTCCAGCGAATCGAGACGACCCTCGCGGCGGTCCGCGTGCGCAGCGACGACGCCGCACTCGCGCCACCGCCCGATGCCCCCGTCACGACGATCACGCTGACGGCCGACCTCGTGCGTCGCGCCCCAGGGGCGCTGGCCGACGTGAGCCGCCTCGTACAGTCCCTGCCGGGCGTGGCCGCCGGTAACGACCAGCGCAACGACATCATCGCCCGCGGCGGGGCGCCGAGCGAGAACCTGTTCCTGATCGACGGCTTCGAGGTGCCCGGCATCAACCACTTCGGCGCACAGGGCACGTCCGGCGGAGGGATCGGGATGTTCCACAACGAATTGCTCGCGCAGGCCACGTTCCATGCGGGGGCCTTCCCCTCGCGGTACGGCAACCGGCTATCGGCGGTGCTCGATCTCCGGCAGCGGGACGGCGATCGCGAGCGCTGGCAGACGCAGGCCGACATGAGCCTCGCCGGGGTGGGCCTCATCGTCGAGGGACCGATCGGCCGGCGTGCGTCGGTCATCGCCTCGGCGCGCGAAGGGTACTTCGGCCTGCTGGCCGGCCCGTTCGGACTCACCGCCGTTCCGCGCACCACCAACGGCCAGTTCCGTGCGTCATGGGAGCCCGGCGCCGGTCATCGCGTCTGGCTTTCGGCCATCGCCGGCCGGGACGCCATCGACTTCGAGAGTCTCGCCACCGACCTCGAGAACCTCGATCCGACCGGTTCGGAGGTCGTGCGCGGTGACCGCCACATGGCGGGCCTCGGCTGGCAGCATCCCCTCGGCCTGCGCGGCGTCGGCCGGGTCACCGTGAGCCGCTCCGGGCTGGGCTATGGCGAGGATGTCAACGAGGCGCGGCTCGGCGGCGCGCGGACGTGGTTCAACCGGTCGCGCGAGTCCGAAGTCACCGCAAAGTATGACCTGACCATGCAGGTCCCGGGGCTGGGCGAGCTCAATGCCGGAGCGGTGCGGCGGCGGCTGGCCACCCGGACGCGCATGGAGGCCCCGTTCGGCAGCTTCCTGCCACTCGCCCCGTCGGGGCGTGTGAATCCGTTCGCCAGCGACGCGACCACGCGCGCCGACGTCGATGGCGTGCACCTGCAGCTGAGCCGGGCGGTGGGGCCCGCGCAGGTAACGGCTGGCGTGCGGGCCGACCGCTTCGGGCTGTCCGAAACGGTTCGCGTCGGCCCGAGGGTCACCGCGGCGTTCCGTGTCGCGCCGACCCTCGAGCTCACCGGCGGGGCGGGGCGCTATCACCAGCAGGTGCCCTTGGTCTACGTCGCCGCGCTCCCCGCCAACCGCACGCTACCGCCGATGCGCGCCGATCACGCCGTCGTCGGCCTGGCATGGACGCCCGCCCCCGAGCTGCGCGTGACGCTCGAGGCCTACGAGAAGCGGTACGCCGACTACCCGGTCTCCACCGACCTTCCGCAGTTCACCCTCGCGAACGCCGGCGACAGTTACGACGTCGTCGGTGCGCTGGTGCCGTTGACGAGCCGCGGCGTCGGTCGCGTGCGCGGCCTCGAGCTCTTCGCGCAGCGCCAGCTGGTGCAGGGGACGTACTGGCAGGCGGCGTTCTCCACCACGCGCTCACGGCAGGCCGCGCTCGACGGCGTGCTGCGCCGCGGGGCGTACGACGCGCCGTTTTCGGCGACGGTCATCGCCGGCCGGCGCGTCCGCGAGCGCTGGGACCTCTCGACCCGCGCCTCCTGGGCCGCCGGCCGCCCGATGACGCCCGTACGCACCGACCTCTCGACGGCGCAGAAGCGCCTCGTGCTCGATGCGACGCGGCTCAACGAGGAGCGGTCGGCCGACTACCTGCGCGTGGACGTGCGCGCCGAGCGTCGTGTCGCCCTCGGCGGGCGCACGCTCGCCGTGTATCTCGACGTACAAAACGTGACCAACCGCCGGAACGTCGCGGGATTCGACTGGAACTCGAAAACGAACAGGCTCGCCTTCACCGAGCAGGCGGGCCTGCTGCCGGTGCTCGGCCTCAATCTGAAGTTCTGAGCCTGCACCGGGAGCGAGCCGAGGACCTGACACCGGGGCGACGCCGGCCTTCGTCGTCGTCGACCCCGGCTCCTGGCGGCAGATGGCGGAAATCGCGCGGCCCGAACTCAGTCGCGAAGCCGCACCGCGCGCTGCCGCTCCCGGTTCACTTCCAGCTCCAGCACGTCGGGGCGCGCGTAGTGCCCCATCGCATCGAAGTTCTGCCGCTCTTCGCGCACCCGCACATGATGCACGTCAGCGGCAATGATGCGCTCCTCATGCGCCACCGGTGCCACCAGCCACGTGGCATCGGGACCCGAGATACAGGTGCCGCCTTCGCCCATCACCTCGGGCAGCACGCGCTGGAGCAACTCGAAGTGCGGCGTCTGCTCCGGCACCTGATCGCGGCGTAGCAGTCCCGCCACCGACATCACGTACGAACGCCCCTCGCGCGCCATGAAGCGCGTGATCTCCTCGGTGTTGCGTACGCTTCCCGGCCACACCGCCACATGCAGATCTTCGCCCTGCCCATACAGGCTGGCGCGCGCCAGCGGCATCCAGTTCTCCCAGCAGTTGAGCGCCCCCAGCGTGAACGCGCCCACCCGGTGGGTGCGCAGTCCATGGCCGTCGCCGGGTGACCAGGTCAGTCGCTCTTCGTACGTGGGCATCAGCTTGCGATGCACCGTCACCACCATGCCCGTGGCGTCGATCGTGACCACGCTGGCGTACACGCTGTGCCCGCCCCGATCGAGCGGGCGTTCGATGATGCCCAGCACCACCGTGATCGCCCGCGCCTTCGCGGCCGCGCACACATCGACCAGATGCCCCGCCTCGATCTGCACCGCCTGATCGAGGTAGTGCGCGTGCAGCGCCTTCTGCACCGACGAATCGAAACGCGCGCCGTCCGTCCACTCGATCCACCACGGATAGCCGGGCACAAACGCCTCGGGGAAGGCCAGCAGCTGCACTCCGTCATCGGCCGCGGCATGAATCGCCGCGACCACCTTGGCGAGCGTGCCCGCACGGTCGAGCCACACGGGCGCCATCTGCGCGCCGGCAATACGGAGAGAGTCGGAGATCATGACGAAGTCGGTGGGAAACTCATGCGGGCAAACGCTGGCTTCTGCTTGAAATGCCTATCCCGCCTGGCCGAGTTCGCGGTCGAGGCGGTAGCGGTCAGCAAGGGCGCCAGCCAAGCGAGTCATCGTCATCGCGCAGCCGCGCTTGCGATATCGGTCTCCGAGAAGTCCGCGCCTTTGTACAGCAGCGGCAGTCCGCGCACCTTCGCCAGCGCATAGCCAAATACGTCGCCGAAGTTGAGTGCGGCAGGATGCCCACTGCCCTTGCCGAAGGCCACGAATGCCGCATAGGCGGCGTCCATTTCCGCGATCCCCGGCGGAATCAACTCGAACATCGGCAAGCGCAGCAGATCGTCCACGAGCACGACCGCTCGCTCGCCACGTCTCCCGTGGACCACCATGCGCGCCTCGACTACCGAGACCGTGCTCACCAGCACACGCGGCGCGCGCCGGATCACGTCGATGAACGCCTCACGTTCCGGCTCCGCGAACACGATGGCAATGATGGCGGACGTGTCAGCAACGATCACGTCGGCAGTCCGCGCTCATCCCATGGCAGCGGATCGTACGCGTCCGGTCGGTCGGCGATGCGGTCGAGCTGGGCGAGCAAGGCCTCGAAGCGCTCAGACTGGTGCTCGGCTCCTTCGGATGCACTGATGAGCTGATCCAACGCGCGCTCCACCACGGCGGTCTTACTGAGGCCGAGGCGTTTTGCCATCAGTTCAACCTTCTGGACGACGACGGGGTTGGCGATTTGCAGCGCCATAGCCACTCCGATGTTGATATGTACATCATCAATATACATTGAGTGCCTATGGCGGCTAGGACTTCAAGGGGTCTTCAAGGCGTTCAAGG
>NZ_JBILKJ010000003.1:0-74906 GCF_044376735.1 Gemmatimonas sp. | reverse complement strand
CCACGACAGGCCGAGCCCATCGGCGAGTGCCTGCGACGCGAACGCTTCGTTGGCTTCGATGAGGTCGTAGTCGGCGATGGTGGTGCCGGCCTTCGCCATGAGGTTCTTTACCGCCGTGATGGGCGCGAAGAACAGCTCCTGCGGCTCGCCGGCGCCGGTGGCATAGGCGGTGATGCGGGCCAGAATCGTGAGGCCATGCTCGCGCGCGTACGCTTCCGACGTGACGACCACCGCGGCCGCCCCATCGTTCAACGACGACGCATTGCCGGCGGTGACAGTGAGGTTGCTGTTGTCACCCTTGCCCGGGAACGCCGGCCGCAAGCCGGCCAGCGAGGTTTCGGTGGTGTCGGCGCGCGGGCTTTCGTCGACCGCGATGATGGTCGGCCCCTTCCGGCCGGGGATCTCCACCGGCACGATTTCCGCCGTGAACTTGCCCGCCTGCTGAGCGGCGACGGCCTTCGCATGCGAGCCCGCGGCGAAGGCGTCCTGCTGCGCCCGCGTGACGCCGGCCTTGGTGGCGGTGTACTCGGCGTGCGCCCCCATGTGCACGTTGCAGGTGGAGCACCACAATCCGTCCTTGATCATGCCGTCGACCATCGTCTGGTCGCCCAGCTTTACACCACCACGCATGCCGAACACATAGTGCGGGGCGTTGCTCATGCTTTCCTGACCGCCGGCCACGATCACCTGCGCGTCACCGGCCTTGATGGCCTGGGCGGCAAGCATCACGGCCTTGAGGCCGGAGCCGCACACCTTATTGATCGTGAGGGCCGACGCCGTGGCGGGCACTCCCGCCTTGAGCATGGCCTGTCGTCCGGGCGCTTGGCCCGTGCCGCCCTGCAGCACGTGGCCCATGATGACTTCCTGCACCGCGTCGGGCGCAACGCCGCTGCGCTGGAGCGCGGCACGGATCGCAATGGCGCCAAGCTCCGGCGCAGAAAGGGGCGAGAGGCCCCCGAGATACCGCCCGATGGGAGTGCGCGCGGCACCCACGATGACAGGCTGGCGAGTTAGGTCGCTCATGGATGACAAGGAGTGGCGGGAACGTGCAGAGGCAGCCCCTCAAGATAACCGATCGCACAGCGAAATCGGCGAAATCCGGAGCCGTGGAGCCCCCTGATTTCACCGATTTCGCTTCGTCCCAACCTAGCGGCCGGTCATCCCTTGTATCTGCTTCACGGCATACTCGACCTTCATCTCGAACAACTTCTTCCCCAGCTCCTTACTGGCTTTCCGGGCGTCGCCGGTGATGCCGTTGTTCTTCCTCGGCGGGGCGTTCGGGTCGGGCGCCGCACCGCGCGGGCCGGTCGGCACCGGATCGCCGACGGCGTTGGGGAGCTGATCGAGTCGTACCCAGGTCCCGTCACCGAGATACAGCATCGTCGACGTGTCAGGGATACCGGCGTGCGAACTGGCCGGGAAACCGTTGGCCTTCAGGTACGCGTCGAAGTCGGCGTTGGCGGTGGAGTACACGGCATCGCAGTACAGCACCTTGATGCCCTGCGCGGCGTACTTCTCGCTGAGCGACTTGGCCACGTCGGCATAGACGTTCGGCTGGCCACCGCCGTGATCGCCCATCAACACGACGGTCTTGAAGCCGGTGGCGATGGACTGTTCGCTGAGGCGCTCGAGGATCCCCTTCAGCAGTTCGGGGGTGAGTCCGATCGTACCTGGCAGCGCGGCACTCGCGTTGTTCGGCGTGTACGGCAGCACCGGCATCGCGATGGCGTTCCCGAGCTTTTCGGCGATGGTGCGCACGATGACGCGCCCCATGAGGTTGTGGCCGCCGTTCACGTTCTGCGGTCCACGCTGCTCCGTGCCGCCGGTGTAGAACAGCGCCGTCGTCTTCCCCGCGGCGAGCGCATCCTTCACCTCAGGCCACGTCATCATCTCGAATTCCACGAGCGGCGTGCGCGGCTGCGCCTGGGCGGCGGCCGGCGTGATCAGGGCGGCGGCGCAAAGCGCGGCCAGAGTGACGCGACGGATCATGAGGGGTGTCAGCGGAGGAGAGTACGGCAGGGGCCTACCTCCATGCTACGCCGGCGGACCCGGGATTGCTGCGTGCGCGAGAGGGGGACCTGCGGCCGGCCTGCGGGTCGGGTTTGGGGAGTCGCGCACTGACCGGCGTTGTTGCCCGCGTCGAGTGCGAGGCACGACACAGATTTCTCGCGGTCGCCGCCGACACCGGCGCCCCCCGCCTTGTATCAGCCGGTCGGGACGGGTGGTCCCTGCAGCCGCCTCTGCGAAGGAGGGGCCGGCGCCGGAGCGTAGCGACAGGCGCGCGGCCAACCCGCCGCAGAACGCGGCGAAAGGGATCCACCCGTCCCGACCGAGCGCCACCCCAGCGCAGTTTCAGCGCCGTCTCAACGCAAAAAACAGCGAGCGATCAGTCGTCGTAGCCGACCACGAGGTTCATGCCGGCTTGCTGGGCGCGCTGGACCGCGGTGCCCGTGGCCGTGAGCAGGCCGTCGACGCTGCTGACCGAGTCGGTCACCTCGGCGACGCCGACCGAGAGCGTGCAGCGCACGCCCTGCACGGCGCCGCTGAACGCATGACGCTGCATGCGCTCACGGATGCGCTCGGCCAGCACCAGACCGCCCGAGATTTCCGTACTGGGCAGCAGCACCGCGAATGCTTCCCCACCCACACGCCCGACCACGTCGGTGGTGCGCGACTCCTGCCGGCAGACCCAGGCGATCGCCCGCAGCCATTCGTTGCCGAACGCCTCTCCGTGCTGCTCGTGGAGTTCGCGGAAGTGGTCGGGATCGACCAGCAGCATGGTAAGCGGCTGTCCGTAGCGACGGGCGCGGGCCACTTCGGAGGTGGCCACGTCGAAGAACGCCCGACGGGCGGAGACTCCCGTGAGGTAGTCGGTGGTGCTCGAGGCATCCTCGCGCAGACTCTCCTCGAACCGGCGACGCTCCGAGACATCGTGCGAGACCACGGAGAACCCGATGGCGGCGCCGTCAGTGGCCCGGAGCGCCGTGACGACGGTGCTCGCCCAGAACAGCGATCCGTCCTGGCGCTGCCGATTGCCCTCCTGTTCGCACCAGCCGTTGCGCGCCGCCAGCGCGAGTGTGTCCAGTACGAACGCATCACCACCGCTGTCCGAGGGCAGCAGCAGCGTCATCGACTGTCCCAGCACCGCGGCCGCGGGCCACTGATGGACGCGCTCCGCCGCATCACTCCACGAGTCGATCACGCCGTCGGCATTGACGGTGAAGATCGCGTGGTCCCGCACGGCCCCTTCGATGGCACGCCGTCGCTGATCGGCGTCCGACAACTGTCCGCGCGTGGTGGCCAAGGCGCCCGCGTCATTAACGACGGCGACGATACGGCCCGGCGCCACCTTCACCAGGGCGAGATGCACCCCGCGCTGCTCGCCGGGAGCGAGCAGTTCGAGCGCGTCGACGATCACACCGCGTGGCGCGTCGAAACCACGCACGCGCGCCGCGAGATCGGGCGCCACGGCGCCCAACGCCACGAACAGATCATCGAGCGAGCCCGCGCGTGTGAACGGTGTGAGCAGGGTACGCGCCGCCAGATTGGCGACTTCGACCCTTCCGTCTTCGTCCACCTCCACGAGGCCGACCGGCGCCAGCACGAACAGGTCGAGCAGCGCCTCGGGGGTCACGTGGTCGCCTCCGGCTGCCCCGCGGCGTCCGTCGCCGCCGCCACCACATCGGCCGGGATCGCCAGCGTGCGATCGGCGATCTCGTGCAACACGCGGGCGATGAAGGCGTCGGACGACATGATGTCCTGTTTCTTGCCCGCACCGCGCGACCGCAGCGCGACCGTGTTCTCGTCGGCCTCACGGCGGCCGATTACGCACATATATGGCACCTTCTCCACTTCGCCTTCGCGCACGCGGTAGTTGAGCGTTTCGTTGCGCGCATCGAGCGTGGCGCGGATGCCGGCGGCCTTCATGCGGGCCACCAGCGCTTCCGCGTGCTCGTTGTAATCGATCGCGATGGGGATCACGCGCACCTGCTCGGGCGACAGCCACACCGGGAAGACGCCCGCGAAGTGCTCGATCAGGATGGCGATGAACCGCTCGAACGACCCGCTCACGGCGCGGTGGATCACCACCGGACGGTGCGGCGCGTTGTCGTCGCCGGTGTACGTGAGGTCGAACCGCTCCGGCGCGTTGTAGTCGAGCTGGATCGTACCGAGCTGCCAGGCGCGACCGATGCTGTCCATGACGTCGAAGTCGATCTTCGGGCCGTAGAACGCGCCGTCCCCTTCCTTCATCTCGTACGGACGCCCCGTGCTCTCGAGCGCGGCCCGCAGCGCGGCTTCGGCCCGATCCCACAGCTCGTCAGATCCGATGCGCTGCTCCGGTCGCGTGGCGAACTTGAGCTTGGCGGTGAGGCCGAATGTATCGTAGTAGCCGAGGATGAAGTCCATGAGGAACTTCACTTCGTCGGCGATCTGATCTTCACGCAGATACACGTGGCAATCGTCCTGCGCGAACTGCCGCACGCGCGTGAGCCCCGACAGCGCACCCGAGAGCTCGTTACGGTGCAGCACGTCGAACGTGACGTAGCGCATGGGCAGATCGCGATACGAATGCTTGCTCGACGCGAAGTACAAATGGTGCGACGGGCAGTTCATCGGCTTGAGCGACATGTCGTGTTCGCCGGTCTCGCTGTCGAGCACGAGGAACATGTTCTCCTTGTACTTGCCCCAATGTCCCGACTGCTCCCACAGCGCCTTGTTATACAGCAGCGGCGTCTTGATTTCCTTGAACGCCTCCTGCTGACGCTCGCGCACGAAGGCTTCGAGCGTGTTGTACAACATGGTACCCTTGGGCGTCCAGAACACGGCGCCGGGCGCGACGGGGAACAGTTGAAACAGGTCGAGCGCCTTGCCGAGCACCCGATGGTCGCGCTTCTTGGCTTCTTCGAGATTGTGCAGGTGCTGCTCGAGCTCGTCCTTCTTGAAGAAGGCCGTGGCGTAGATGCGCTGCAGCATCTGCCGCTTCACATCACCGCGCCAGTAGGCACCGGCCGTGGTGAGTAGCTTGAAATGCTTGAGGTACGACGTATCCGGCACGTGCGGTCCGCGGCACAGGTCGATAAACGGGCCGTCGGTGTAGGTGCTGATGACTTCGTCGCTGCCCTCGAAATCGTCGAGGCGCTCGAGCTTGAGCGGATCGTCGGCGAAGCGCACGCGCGCCTCGCTCAGCGACACTTCTTCGCGCACGAACGGATACTTCTCGGCTACGACCTTTTTCATCTCGGCTTCGAAGGCGGCGAGATCGTCAGGCGTGAACGGCTTCTCGACTTCGAAGTCGTAGTAGAAGCCGTCGTCGATGGCCGGACCGAACCCGATCTTGGCATCGGGGCGCAAGCGGCGCACGGCGGTGGCCAGGATATGCGCACCGGAGTGGCGCAGCACCTGCACCGCGCGTGGGTCCTTTTCCGTGATGACCACGAAGGAACCCGATGCCCGCAACGGGGTCATGAGGTCCAACACCTCTCCATCGACCGCGACCGCCAACGACGCCTGCAGCAGGCGCGCCCCGATCGAACCCACGACATCGCGAGCCAGCGTCCCGGGCGGGACCTCGCGAGTGGAACCATCGGGGAGTGTCAGGACGATGTGCGCATGGGCAGCAGCGTCAGCAGCAGTTTGCGTACCGGCAGTCATCAGAAGCGGGCAGAAAGGTGAACGCCCTCGCTGAGCGAGGACGGTCAAGTTATCCTTGCACAAGGAGTCACGCCAAGTTCACCCCCGATCCGCTTCGCGATCGTGGCCGGCTGGCGTCGGGTCACGGAGGTGGCATCATGGCACGGTCCCGATTCATTCAGCGTCCGACCCGGGCTTCGTCGGTGCTGTTGGTGGCGCTTGGCGCGGTGGCGGGCATCGCCCTTGGCATGCTGGTGGCCGACCGCCTGGGCCGTGGAGATGGACGCCGGCGCCGTGGCGGACGTGGCCGCCATCGAGAGCCCGATCCTGACGGCTGGCGTACCGACGATCGCCTCGACGAGACCGTGGACGAGCTCGCCGACGATGAGGCGGCACTCGTTGGCGAGCCAATCGCCGCCGTCGATGGTGCACGCCCACCGCGGGCCGACGCCACCGCGTCGCCGATGGGCCCGTCGGTGCCCACCCACGAGGCGCTTGAATCGCGCGTCCTCGCGGCGTTCCGGAACGATCCGGTCCTGGCGGCCCGCGCCATCGACATCGGCGCCGTGGGCGCGGGCACGATCGAACTCACCGGCTGGGTGGAGAGCACGGCGGAGATCGCCCACGCGCTCACCCTCGCCCGAGGTATTCCCGACGTGAGCACGGTGGTCGACCATCTGGCGGTCCGCGGGCCCGGTGCGACCCAGAGCCATCGCACGGCGCAGCACGAGACGCTGCATCGGCGGTAAGGTCCCGACGGGTGGGCCAGTCACTGGCTCACCCGTGTTATCTTGGGCCATGACCGCGCCCGACACGAATCCGCTGCCGACGACCTACGACGCTGCCGCTACTGAGTCCACCTGGTACGCCAAGTGGACCGAGCACGGGGTGTTCACCGCCAATGCCGAACGCGCCGCCACGCGCGAGCCGTTCGTCATTGTGATTCCGCCGCCCAATGTGACGGCGGTGCTGCACATGGGGCATGGCCTCAACAACACGGTGCAAGACGTGCTCATCCGCTGGCGCCGTATGGCGGGCGATGAAGCGCTCTGGCTGCCGGGCACCGACCACGCCGGCATCGCCACACAGAACGTCGTGGAGAAGCAGCTCGCTGCCACCGGCCAGACGCGCTTCGACGTGGGCCGCGGGCCGTTCGTGGAGAAGGTGGCCGAGTTCGTGGAGCACACCGGCGGCGAGATCCTGAATCAACTCAAGGCGATCGGATCGAGCGCCGACTGGTCGCGCACCGCGTACACGTTCTCCCCCGCGCTCTCGAAGTCGGTACGCGAAGCGTTCGTGCGCCTGCACGAAGACGGCCTCGTGTACAAAGGCCATCGCGTCATCCACTGGTGCCCGCGCTGCGGCACCTCGCTGTCGGATGAAGAGGCGGAGTTCACGGACACGACGGGCAAACTGTACCACCTGAAGTACACACTCGCCGACGACCCGACGCAGTCGATTACCGTGGCCACCACGCGCCCGGAAACGATGCTCGGCGACGTGGCGGTCGCCGTGAACCCGGAGGACGAACGCTATCTCGCGATGATCGGCCAGGATGTGGTACTGCCGATCAACGGCGTGCGCATTCCGATCATCGCCGATACGTACACCGACGCGGCGTTTGGCACCGGTGCCGTGAAGATCACCCCCGCGCACGACGCCAACGACTTCGAGGTGGGCAAGCGCCACCACCTGGCCATGCCGGTCGTCATCGATGCCGAGGGCCTTGTGCGTGAAGTGGAAGACGCCGCCGGCCGTGTGCCGGCCGCGTTGTCGGGGCTGGATCGTGCGGAGGCCCGCACCGCCATCGTCGCCATGCTCGAGGCGGCGGGTGCGCTCGTAAAGGTCGAGCCCCACGCCCACGCGGTGCGTCACTGCTACCGTTGCGACACCGTGGTCGAGCCGCGCCTGTCCGACCAGTGGTTCGTGCGCATGCGCCCGCTCGCCGACAAGGCGCTCGACGTGTTGCGCGGCGGGCAGCTGCGCATTCTGCCCGACCGTTGGGAAGCCGTGTACGTGAACTGGCTGGAGGGCATCCGCGACTGGAACATCTCGCGCCAGATCTGGTGGGGCCATCGCGTGCCCGTGTGGTACTGCGACAACACGGCCTGCGCGCAGGAACCGATCGTGTCGCGCACCGATGTGACCACATGTCCGTCGTGCCATGGCACGGTGCGTCAGGACGAAGACGTACTCGACACGTGGTTTTCGTCGTGGTTGTGGCCCTTCTCGACCCTCGGCTGGCCCGATGAGACGCCCGACCTCAAGGCGTTCTATCCGGGCGATGTGCTGGTCACCGCCCCGGAGATTCTGTTCTTCTGGGTGTCGCGCATGGTGATGTCGGGGTGCTGGTTCCTCGACCAAACGCCGTTCCACACCGTGTATCTGCATGGCACGGTGCGCGACATGCAGCACAAGAAGATGTCGAAGTCGTTGGGCAACGGCATCGATCCGCTCGACGTCGTGAAGCTATACGGCGCCGATGCCCTGCGCTGGACGATGACGGCCGGCCTCGGTCTCGGCGTCGATGTGATGCTCGACCCCACCGATCTCGAGAAGTCGTTCGCCCCCGGGCGCAACTTCTGCACGAAGCTCTGGAACATCGGCCGCTTCCTGCTCTCGCGTGTGGGCACCGAGCCGCTCCAGCCGCTGTCGTCGATTGCGCCGGAGCGACTCACGGCCGCCGATCAGTGGATTCTCGACCGTCTCGACCAGGCCATTCTCGATTGTGACGCCGCGCTGGGGCCGCCGCGTCCGGCCAATGGGCACACGTGGACCGAGGCCGAACGCGGTCGCGGGCTGCGGTTGTCGGAGTACGCCGAGGCGGCGCGCCGGTTCGTGTGGAACGAGCTGGCCGACTGGTATCTCGAAGCGCTCAAGCCGCGTCTGTACGCCACCGAGGGCGAGGATCGCGAGGTGGCGCGGACGGTGCTCGCGCACGCTTTCGACGGCGCCCTGCGGTTGCTGCAGCCGGTGGTGCCGTTCATCACGGAAGCGCTCTGGCAGCAGTTGCCCACCACGCCGCCGGGCGCCTTCCTGGCGCAGGCCGCGTGGCCGGTCGCGCGCCGCGGCGAGGGGGCGGCCTCGGCCGAGGCTCAGGCCTTCGAGTATGCCCGCGATGCCGTGCAGGCGATCCGCAGCGTGCGTTCGGAGTACAACGTGAATCCGGGCGCGTGGGTGGACGCGATGTTCGTGGCGCCGGCGGGGATCGCCGAGGTGCTGGACGCGCAGCGCGACACGATTGGCTCGCTGGCGCGCGCGCGGGTGGCGATGGCGTCGGAGAACCCTGGAGGCGCGTCGGCGCAACTGTTGCTGCGGGACGGCGTGGAACTGATCGTGCCGCTGGCCGGCATGGTCGATCTCGAGAAGGAGAAGCAGCGCCTGCAGGGGGAACTCACGCAGCTCGAGACGCAGCTGAACGCACTGGACGGCCGTCTGGCCAACGAGAAGTTCGTGGCGAAGGCACCGCCGGCCCTCGTGGAGACGGAACGCGCCAAAGCCGAGGAATGGCGCGCGCGATGTGCACTGATGCGCGCCAAGCTCGGGACCTTCGGCGCGTGACGACCGCCATGAAGGCCGTCCTGATGCGAACGGCCGCGCTGCTCTTGGTGTCGGCCTGTGCGAATCAGTCGCTGCCGCCGGGTGGCCCACCGGATCTGGCGCCACCGCTGGTCGTACGCGTGACGCCGCAGAACAACGCGGTGGGCGCCAAACCGAAGGCGGTGGTGCTGCAGTTCGACGAAGTCATCAGCGAAACGCCGAAGGGGGCAAAGGACATCGCCGATCTGGTGTTCATCAGCCCCAAGAGCGGGGTACCGAAGGTCAGCTGGGGCCGTTCGAAGATCGAGATCCGTCCGTCGAAGGGGTGGAAGCCGAACACCGTGTATTCGGTAGTCATCAAGCGCGGCCTGCAGGATCTGCGAAGCAATGGGATCGATAGCACCATCCAGCTGGTGTTCAGCACCGGTGGCGCCATTCCGAGCACCAGTATCACGGGGGTGGCGTTCGATTGGCGTGAAGCCAGGGGCATGACCAGCGCCGTCGTCGAAGCGATCGCGACCGACAGCACGACGTATCAAGTCGTGAGCGACTCGGCGGGACGCTTCGATCTGCGCTATGCCCCACCCGGACCATACACGCTTCGGGCGTACGACGACCGCAACGGCAACCGCTCGCTCGACCCATTGGAGATTTGGGATACAGTGAGCGTGACGCTGACGCAGGCCGCCTCGGCCGAACTGTACGCGTTCGCTCACGATACCGTCGGCCTTCGCATCGCCGACGTGTCGCTCGTCGACAGCGGCGGTGGAATCAAAGTCACCTTCGACAAGCCATATTCCCCCACCCACGTGTTCGACCCGGGATCGATCGTGGTCAGGCGGCCGGATTCCTCGGCCGTCCGCATCCGCCTGATCCGAACGCCCGCGCAGCGTGCGCTGGCAGATTCGCTGGTGGCCGCGGCCAAACGTGATTCCATCGCGCGCGTGGCCGCACGGCAGGACTCAACTCCGGCGCTACGCGCTCGTACCGACTCGCTCGCCCGCGTACGGCGGGCCGACAGCGTATCCGCGGTCGAGCGGGCGGCGCGCGCTGCCCGCGAGGCCCGCCGGGTGGCGGCGGCTCGCCAGGGGCGCACCCTTGGGCCAATCGACACCACCCCACCGCCGAAGATGCGGCGACCCGCCGTCTTCACCGAAGTCTTCGTCTCCTTCGACTCGCTACTGACGCCGCAGACCCAATTTCGCCTCGTAGTGCAGAGCATTCGCAGCTTGTCGGGGACGATGCGATCGCCGAGTCGGACATTCAGCACACCGAAGGCCCCCAAAGTCGACAGCGCGGCCACTCGCAAAGAGGCTCCAGCGGTGCGACGCGATACGACCGCCGCCCGACGCGATACGCTCGGTCGGCGGTGATGGAGCAGTCCACGGTTCCCGCGCTCTTCCTCGATCGCGACGGTACACTCATCGCGGACGCGCACTACCTCGCCGATGCCAGTCGGGTGCAGTTGCTGTCCGGCGCTGCGGCCGCCGTCGCCAAGGCGAACGCGGCGCAGGTGCCGGTGGTGGTGGTCACGAATCAATCGGGGATCGCCCGCGGGCTGATCACGCAGGCCCAGTACGAAGCGGTGCGCGACCAGACCAACACGCTGCTCGGCGCGGGGGGCGCGGCGGTGCTCGCCACCTACCACTGTCCACATTGGGGACATCCGAAAGAACCCTGCGAGTGCCGCAAACCCGGCCTCGGCATGTACCGCGAGGCGGCCGCCGCCTATCAGCTCGACCTGACGCACAGCGCCTATATCGGCGATCGGTGGCGGGATGTGCAGCCGGCGCTCGCGACCGGCGGCATCGGCATTCTGGTACCCGGCATCGAAACGCCCTCGGCCGACGTGGAAGACGCGCGCTCGGCGCTCTCCGCCCGCATCTTCATGGCGGAGAACATCCTGGACGCGGTGTCGATCGCGCTCGCGCTGATCAGCGCCCGCACGCCCCTGCAGCCGCCGACGGGAGTGCAGTAGGTTGGGCGCCATGATGTCATCCGCGCGAATTTGCGTGCTCGCCTCGGGGGGCGGGTCCAACCTGCAGGCGCTGATCGACCACTTTGCAGGTCCGGCCACCGCCGCGGGTGTCATTACCTTCGTGGCATCCGACCGCGAATCGGCTGGTGCCCTCGATCGTGCCCGCGCCGCCGGCATCGCCACCGGCGTGGTCGACGCCCCGCTCGATGGCGATGCCATCCTCTCGCTCCTCGAGACGGCGAAAACCGATGTGCTGGTGCTGGCGGGCTACCTGAAGTTGGTGCCGGCCGACGTCGTGCGTGCGTTCCGCGGCCGACTGCTGAACGTACATCCCGCCCTCCTGCCGTCGTTCGGCGGCCCAGGCATGTATGGCATGCGGATCCATCAGGCCGTCCTCGATCATGGGGCCACGGTTACTGGCGTCACCGTGCATTTCGTCGACGAGCACTTCGACCGCGGACCGATCATCGCGCAATGGCCCGTGCCCGTACTCCCCGGCGACGATGCGACGCGGTTGGCGGCGCGTGTCCTGCGCGCCGAGCATCGTCTGTTGCCGCTGTGTGTCGCCGCCGTGGCCGCGGGGGCGATCGTGCTCGGCGAGGACGGCCGGGTGCACGGCCACCTCGAGATCCCCGTGTCGATGCAAGCGCCTGACTGGCGTTTTGCCTTGACCGAGGATGCGGCCGGTCCATCGGCGGCCTTCGACACCGACGTCGCGCGACTCTTTCCGCGCTGAACACCTCCCGTTGACCTTCTCCTTCTCCTGATCCCTACCATGCGCGCGTTGCTTTCCGTCTCCGACAAGTCCGGTCTTGTGCCCTTTGCCACCGGCCTCGCTCAGCAGGGCTATGAGCTGGTGTCCACCGGCGGAACGGCCAAGGTCCTGCGGGAAGCCGGTCTCGCCGTGAAGGATGTCAGTGAGATCACCGGCTTCCCGGAGATGCTCGACGGACGCGTGAAGACGCTGCACCCCGTGATTCACGGCGGCCTGCTGGCGCGACGCGACCTGCCCGAGCACATGGACGCCATCAAGGCGCACGACATCGGCACCATCGATCTCGTGGTCGTGAACCTGTATCCGTTTCGCGAAACGGCGGCCAAGCCGAACGTGCACCCGGACGAAGTGATCGAGAACATCGACATCGGTGGCCCCTCGATGCTGCGCTCAGCGGCGAAGAACTTTGCGTCGGTCTGGGTCATCGTTGACCCCACCGACTATGCGCAGGTGCTCGAGATCGTGCAGGCGGGCGGCGACGACCTCGCCTTCCGTACGTTGCTGGCGGAGAAGGTGTACGCGCACACGAGCAGCTACGACGCGGCGATTGCCCAGTGGTTTGCGCAGCAGCGCAGCGAGCCGTTCCCCGACCGCTACCCGGTCGCCTTCGAGAAACAGCAGGCGCTGCGCTATGGCGAGAACCCGCAGCAGCGCGCGGCGTTCTACGTGGAGAAGCCGGGCGCTGGCCTCGGGGCGTTGGTGCAGAAGGGCGGCAAGGAACTCTCGTTCAACAACCTGCTCGATCTCGAGGGCGCACTGCTCGCCATCGAGCCGTTCGCTGATCAGCCGGCGTGCGCGATCATCAAGCACACCACGCCGTGCGGTGTGGCCACGGGCATCGACGCACTCTCCGCGTACAAGAAGGCGTTGGCCTGCGATCCCGTGTCCGCGTTCGGCAGCGTGATTGCCTTCACGGTGCCGGTCGACGTCGCCGCGGCGGAAGCGATCTCCAGCTTGTTCGTGGAGTGCATCGTGGCGCCCTCGTTCTCCGATGAAGCGGTCGAGATTCTTGGCCGCAAGAAGAACCTGCGGGTCCTCGAAGGGCGGGCCACCTGGCCGCAGGGCGGCATGGACTACAAGCGCGTGCGCGGCGGCCTGCTGGTGCAGGATCGTGCGCCGGCGCCGATGGCGCCGGCCCAGTGGAACGTGGTGACCAAGCGTCAGCCCACCAGCGAAGAAATGGTGGACCTCCACTTCGCGTGGAAGTCGGTGGCGAGCGTGAAGTCCAACGCCATCGTCCTGGTGCACGACGGCGCCACGATCGGCATTGGCGCGGGGCAGATGTCCCGCGTGGACGCCAGCTTCCTGGCCGTGCACAAGGCCACGACGGTTGGGCACGTCACCGACGGCGCCGCGCTGGGCTCCGACGCGTTCTTCCCGTTCCGCGACGGCATCGATCAGGCCGCGGCGGCTGGGGTAAAGGCGATCGTGCAGCCCGGCGGATCGGTGCGCGACGCGGAGGTCATTGCGGCCGCCGATGAACATGGCATCGCGATGGTGTTCACCGGCGAGCGCCTGTTCCGCCACTAGGAACCCCGGCGCTCGTCGTTCCGTTCAGCTGTCATTCGCACGACGCGGCACACCCCGCGTCTCTCTCTTGCGTCTCTTCTAGGCCCCATGATGCGCGCTCCCCGCTCCACGTTCCGCGTTCTTTTCGCCGCCACCGGCCTCCTCCTGTTGGCCGGCTGCGCCGACGACGCTCCCACCAGCGCGGTGACCGCGCCCCGCTTCAGCGCCACCGTGGTGTTCGGCGCGAGCCTTGATGACACCGGCAACGTGTGCAACCTGAGTCCGGCCAGCTGCCCGCCGGCACCGTACTTCAATGGGCGAGTCTCCAACGGCCCGTTGTGGGTGGAGTTGATGGCCGCGAAGTACGGCACCACCGTCACCCCGTCGCGCACCGGCGGAACGAACTATGCGTACTCCGGGGCGCGCACGGGACCCATCGCGGGTACCACGCAGGGCGTGCCGAGCATGGTGCAGCAGGTTGAGGAGTATCTCGCCAAGAGCACGACCAGCTCGCGTGCCAAGGTCCTCTTCGTGCTGAACGTGGCCACGGTGGGCAACGACATCAACGATGCGCTCACGCAGTCGTTCACCAACCCGCAGGCCCCGGCCACTATCATCGGCGGCGCCGTGCTGAACACCGTGAACATGATCGGCCGCTTGTACGCCAACGGCGCGCAAAACGTTCTGCTGGTGAATAGCGTCAATATTGGTCAGACGCCGCTGGTGCGCTCGCAAGGTGCTGCGGCCTCGGCGGGCGCCACGCAGCTTTCCGCGCAGTTCAATGCCGGGCTCACTGGCCAGTTGGCGGCGCTTCGCGCCTCGATGCCGTCGCTCAACCTCTACGTGCTCGACGCCGGCGCCCTGCATGCGGCGGTCATTGCCAACCCCACTGGTTTGGGGTTCGCGAATGTCACGCTGCCCTGCCTGACCACAGCGCCAGCCGCGGTCTGCTCCACCCCGGACAGCTTCTTCTTCTGGGACGGATTCCACCCGACAGCTGCGGCCGGACGGTTGGTGTTCCAGCGCGCCGTTGAGGTGCTTGATGCCGGCATCTCCCCGCGCTGAGTCGCACCACCGTGTCGATTGAGCGTCGCGTGATGCCAACCCGTGTCACCGCCGGACCAGCCGTCGTGGGTGTCGCGCTGCTCGTGCTTCTGAGTGCGGCACGGCCGATGGTCGCCGCGCCGCTCGCCGCGCAGTCCAAGCCCAAAAACAATCGCGCAACCCCCGTTTCCGCGGGAGTCGCGCTCATTGGGGGATGGACGGGTACCGCCACCGTACCGCTCCCGGACAGCGTGATCGTGGTGCCCGTGCTCTACACGTTCACGCAATCAGGCACCACGATCTCGGGCCAAGCGATGGTGCCCGGTCAAGGCACGGGGCCGATTTCGAACGTGGTGCTCACCGGCA
The DNA here is from genome assembly GCF_044376735.1 of Gemmatimonas sp. GTDB lineage: Bacteria > Gemmatimonadota > Gemmatimonadetes > Gemmatimonadales > Gemmatimonadaceae > Gemmatimonas. The sequence continues at coordinate 60,063 of NZ_JBILKJ010000003.1, read as the reverse complement.
AGCAGGTGCGCTTCCGGGTGACAGCGCCGGAAGGCAGGCTGCTGGAGCACGACGGCACGTTTGGCGCCGACGGCAGCATCGAGGGCATGGTCAACATGGACAAGCAGCCCATCGCCAAGTTCAGGATCGCGCCGAGAAAGGACTCAAAGTCGGTGCCGAAGAAGTAGGCGTGGCCGCCACGGGCGGCTCGATCTTGAGCGCCTGAAACGCCGCGTTCGATACCAGGCAGTACGCGGCGAAGCAATAGAAGCCGGTGCCGGCCACCGCCGACAGATTGGCGGTGCCCTTCCCGACCAGCAGCGCGATGAGCATGCCGACCGCAAACACGTCAGCCATCGACCACTTGCTCATCGCCTGCACCACGCCGTAGAGCCGATACGACGTCGCTGTGCCCCGCAGCGCGAAAATCGGCACCAGCAAGGCCGCCTTGAGCACCGGCACGAGCACACTGAAGAGCACGATCAGTCCGGCCACGAAGTTGTTGCCCGTGTTGTGCAGGCTCTGAATCGCACTGATCACACTGCGCGTCTCGTTGGAGAGCTCGCGCGTGTTGCCGAACAGCTCCATGGTGGCGCGAATAGTGAGCACCGGCTGCACGAGCCCGGGCCACAGCAGCGCGAGCGACACCAGGGCCAACACGATCGCGACTTTATTGCGTGTCGTCATGAGTATGCGCTACGCCGCGAGCTGAGTGATCGCACGAACGAAGGCATCCAGTTCGGCGGTGGTGGTGAAGAGCTGTGGTGTGACACGCACGCCGGTGACCCCGGCGGTGTCGATCGCGACCGTGAAGATCTTGAAGCGGTCCATCAACGCCGTGGCGAGATCGCCGGGCTGCATGCCGTCGATCCCCACATTGGCGATGGCGCCGGTACGCGCCGGATCACCCGGCGTGAACAGCCGCACGCGCGGCACGCCGCGCACCTTCGTGGTCCAGTACTGTTGCAGCCAACGCAGGCGGGCTTCCTTGCGCTGGATGCCGATCTCCTCGTGAAACACAATCGCGTCTTCGATGGCGAGATCGGTATGCACCGGATGCGTGCCAGTATGGTTGAGCTTGGTGATGCTGGTGGCGGGCTGTCCTTCGTCGCCGTAGATCGGCCACAGCTTCTGGATGGCGTCGCGACGCACATACAGCAGGCCGGCCCCGAGCGGCGTGCCGAGCCATTTGTGCAGGCTGGCACCGTAGTAGTCGCACCCCAGATCGGGGATGCGGAAGTCGAGTTGCGCGAAGGCGTGCGCGCCGTCGACCATCACCGGCACACCGCGCGCGTGCGCCATGTCACAGATCTTCTTCACCGGCAGCACGTGGCCGGTGATGTTGATCATATGACACACCATCAGCAAGCGTGTGCGCGGTGTGATGGCATTGGCGTACACCTGCACGATCTCGTCGTCGCTGCGCGGATCGAGGGGCACGGTGACGGTCCGGTTCACGACGCCCCAGCGGCGGCCCATCAGCGCGAACTGATCGAGCATCGCACCGTAGTCGTGCACCGCCATCACCGCCTCGTCGCCGGCCTTCCAGTCGAAGCCCGAGATGACCGTGTCGAGCGACTCGGTGGTGTTGCGGGTGATGATCAGCTCCTCGGGTGCGCACCCCGCCAGCGCCGCCAGGCGGGCCTGCACGCGCGCCTTGTTGGCGCCCTGCACCGTGCGCATGTAACGAGAGCTTTGGGCGTTCACGGCCCGCACGTGGCTGATGAAGCGCTCCAGGACCGGCTGGGACTGCATGGAGTAGTAGCCGTGCTCCAAATGGATGTAGTCGGCGGGCACCAGGTACTTGGCCCGCAGTACGTCCCAGAAATCGGCTCGACCGGCAAGCTCATCCACTGGCAGGCGGGAGAACGCCAGCAGCTGGGCCGGAGTGAATAACGCGCCCAGGGTGGCGCCACCCAGCGCGCCGCCCACGGAACGGAGAAATTCTCGCTTGTCCATGCGTCAAGGGAAATTGAAGAGGCCGGACCGGGCGGGAAGCAGTTGTGCCCCCCGTCGCTGCCTGCGAACTTACCTGATTGTGTCAGCTTCGGCCGCCCCCGGTCCGCAGCCGCCCCACCTTCCGTCCCGTCCATGACCGTCGCAGCCACCGCTACCGCGACTGCCGCCGCCCGGCCAGCCGCCGCCATGAGTGCCGGCGCGGCCGAGCTTGATTACCGCCCGTCGTACGTGGCCGCCGCCATCGCCGGCCTCGTCGTGTTTCTCCTGTACCTCGTCACGCTGGCCCCGACGACGTCCATGTGGGACACCAGCGAGTATATCGCGGCCGCGTACGTCCTCGGTATTCCGCATCCGCCAGGCAATCCGTTCTTCGTGTTGATCGGACGCGTCTTCGCGATCCTTCCCATCGCGCCCACCGTCGCCATGCGCATCAACGTGCTGGCGGCGCTGTCGAGCGCGGTGTCAGCCGGACTGTGGTTCCTGATCACCGAGCGCGTGCTCGTGCAATGGATGCCGCGTCGCTGGCAGCGCATCGCTGGCGGTGCGCTGGCCGCCCTGATCGGCGCCACGGCCTTCACGGTCTGGAATCAATCGGTGGTGAACGAGAAGGTGTACACGGTGTCGCTGGTGGGCCTCGCGATCATCTGCTGGCTCACGGTGCGCTGGTGTGATGATCCGGAAGGCCCCGTGGCCGACCGTCTACTCGTTCTTGTCGCGTACCTGCTGGGCCTGGGCTACGCCAACCACATGGCCGGCATGCTGGCCGCGCCGGCGGTCGGTCTCGCGGTCCTCATCCGTCGGCCGTCGTCGATTCTGCGCTGGAAGCTGCTCGTGGCCTGCGGCGCCGCGCTGGTGTTCGGCATGACGCCGTTCGCCACGCAGCCGATTCGCGCCGCGCATTTCCCCGCGATCAATGAAGGCGAACCCACGGGCTGCGTGACCGAACTCAAAGCCGACTGCACCTTCTCGGCGCTCACGTACGACCGGTTCATGTACAACTTCAATCGTGGCCAGTACGGCAAGCCGGAGCTCGGTGAGCGTCAGGCGCCGCTGACCGCGCAGGTCGGCATGTACTGGCTGTACTTCAAGTGGCAGTGGTTGCGCGACGCCTACCAGGAGAACCCCGGGCTGCAGAACGGGCTCGCGGTGTTCTACTTCATTCTGTGCATCCTCGGGGGCTGGATGCACTTCAAGAAGGATCGGCGCAGCTTCTGGTTCTTCGGCCCGCTCATCGGCACGATGACCTTTGGGCTGATCTTCTACCTGAATTTCAAGTACGGCCACAGTCAGGCGCTCGAGCTTGGCGACTCCGTACCACGTGAAGTGCGCGATCGCGACTACTTCTACCTGTGGAGCTTCTCGGCGCTCAGCGTGTGGGCGGCGCTGGGGCTCGTGTATCTGTGGGAAACGGTAGCCACCCTGTTCGGCGCCGATGAAGTGAAGCTGGGCCGCGATACGGTGGTGGAGCCGCGCACGCGCAGCTTCCTGATGGCGTCGCCACTGCTGGCCGTCGCGTTCATCCCGCTGTTCGGTAACTGGCAGCAGGCCTCGCGCAACAACCAGACCGACACCACCGACTTCGCGCGCGATCTGCTCAACTCGGTCGAGCCGTACGGCATCCTGATCACGGTCGGCGACAACGACACCTTCCCGCTGTGGTATGCGCAGGAAGTCGAGGGCATCCGCAAGGACGTCATCGTGGCCAACACGTCGCTGATGAACACCGACTGGTACACGCGACAGATGATCCGTCGCCCGGTCTACGAGTACGACGCGGCCAAGGGTCCGGAGATCTACCGCAGCCAGCAGTGGAAGAAGCCGGTTGGTCCGCCGGTGAAGATGACCTTCGACGAAGCCGATGCGCTGCCGCTCGCCATTCAGACGCCGCCGAATGCGGCATTCCAGAAGGGCGACATCATTGCCGCGCCGCGTTCACCGCAGCTCATGCGCGCCGATCAGCTGGTGTACTTCATGATCCGCGATACCTACCCCGATCGGCCGATCTACTTCAGCCGCACGGCCGGTGGATATCCGTATGAACTCGGTCTCGAGCGGTACGTGCTCACGCAGGGTATGGCGAAGAAGCTCGTGGGCCAGCAGATCATCCCGGGACGCGACACCGTGCTCATTCAGGGTGAAGGCATGGTGGACGTGAAGCGCTCGTACGACCTATGGACCAAGGTGTTCACGGCCACGAAGTCGCTGGCCGCCCGCAAGGGTTGGGTGGACGACGCGTCGGTCGGCATCCCTGATCTGTACGTGATCAGCGGCGTCACGCTGGCCGAAGCACTGGCGCAGACAGGCCAGACCGCGTTGTCCGATTCGGTCTACCAGCAGTCGAAGGGCATCGCGACGGCCATGCGCCGGGCGCAGGTGTTCGGGTTCGATCGACAGCCGGCCCTGCCGATTGCGCCGGGTGCCGACGTCGGTCCGCAGCAGCAGCTGCTGGTGCCGACTCCGAAGCCCGACTCGAAGTAGGCCGCCCATCTATCCTCGGAGTTTGCCCCGTGCGTCGCTCGCGCTTCCTGCTTGGTCTGTCCCTTGGCGTATCGGTGGCGACATCCCTGTCGCCATCGATGCTGTCGGCACAGCAGCCGCCGGCCACGCAACCGCCGCGTCCCCCCGCCGGCTTCCGGGGCGGCACGCAGGTCAAGCCCGGCGAAGAGTGCCCCGCCGGCATGACGGAGATCCGTCCGAACAACTGCCTCGCGCCGGCCTCACCACCGCCGAGCATCGTGGACTATCGCCCCAAGTCCACGCTGATCGTGCCCGCTGCGGGGATGAAGTGGAGGGCGAAGTATCCGGTGGTGGACTTCCACGGCCATCCGTCGGGGCTGCTCGGCAACGCCGACGGTATCGCGCGACTGGGGGCCTCGATGGACTCGGTGAACGTGCGGCTGATGATCGCCGCTGACAACGTGAGTGGCGACCGGCTCACCCGCACCATGGAGTTGGTGAACGGCTCGCCCACGATGAAGGATCGCGTGCGACTGCTCACCGGCATCAACCTGAATGGCGTGGGTCCGGGGTGGGCGGCAAAGGCGGTGGCCCAACTCGAAGCCGACGTGAAAGGTGGCGCGGTCGGTATCGGGGAAATCGGCAAGGGTTTCGGATTGAGCACGAAGAAGGCCGATGGCACGCGCCTCCGGTTGAACGACCCCGACCTCGATCCCATCTGGGAGGCGGCGGCGCGGCTCAAGCTGCCGGTGTTCATTCACACGGCCGATCCGCAGGAGTTCTTCCGCAACGTCGACAACACTAACGAGCGGTGGCTCGAGCTCACGCTCTTCCCCGAGCGGCTGTATCCGCAGGACCGCTATCCGAGCTTCAACCAGCTCATGGCCGAGCGCGACAGCCTGTTCCTGCGTCATCCGAAGACGACGTTCGTGGCCGCGCACTTGGGATGGCACGCCAACGATCTTGGTCGGTTGGGACGCATGTTCGACAAGATGCCGAACGTGCTCGCCGAAGTGGGCGCGGTGCTGTACGACATCGGCCGTCAGCCGCGCAGCGCACACGACTTCTTCGTGAAGTACCAGGACCGTCTGCTGTTCGGCAAGGACTCGTTCCAGCCGGAAGAGTATCCGTACTACTGGCGTGTGTTCGAAACGCGTGACGACTACTTCGACTACTACCGCGACTATCACGCGTTCTGGAAGCTGTACGGCATCGATTTGCCGGACGTGGTGCTGAAGAAGGTGTACTACCAGAACGCGCTGCGCATCATGCCGGCGATTCAGATTCCGGGGTGGCCGAAGTAAGGGGTGCGTTCGGCTGGGTCGTAGGAACTGATCACGCGGAGTTCGCCGAGAGCGCAGAGGCGCAGAGAACAAAAATGTCTTCTCTGCGCCTCTGCGCTCTCTGCGACTCTGCGTTTTCGGTTCAGCGATTCATCCCGACAACACCGATGCCGCGATCGCATCGAGCCCGCCGCGCATCGGATCGCACACGGGCACGCCAAGTTCGGCCGACACCCGCGCCGCGTACTCAGACCACGCCTCATCAGACAGCGACGACGAATTAATGCTCACCCCCGCCAGGCGCACGTGCTTGTTCGTGACGCGCGCGGCCGTGAGGTACTGCGCCACCGCGTCGGCCAGCGGCGGAATGGGATGATGTGGGCGGTACTCGATGGTGAGCCGAGATGGGTCGTGGCAGAGCACGATGCAATCGGGCTGCGAGCCGTGCAGCAGCCCCAGCGTCACGCCCGCGTACGCCGGATGAAACAACGAGCCCTGCCCTTCGATCACATCCCAGTGATCGGGCGCGTTGTCGGGCGACAGCATCTCAGCCGCGCCGGCAATGAAGTCGGCCACCACCGCGTCGATGGCGATGCCCTGGCCGGCAATCATGATGCCCGTCTGCCCGGTGGCGCGGAAGGTGGCCTTGGCGCCCCGCGCCCGCAGCGCATTCGTGAGCGCCAGCGCCGTGTACTTCTTGCCGAGCGCGCAATCGGTGCCCACCGTGGCCACGCGCATGCCGGTACGCTTGTCGCCGGTACCGGCGGGGAACGTGGCGTCGCTGTGCCGCACGTCCATGAGGCGCACGCCGTGCCGCTCAGCGGCCGCCACGAGGCTCGGAAACGACGACAGGCGGGTGTGCATGCCACTCACGATGTCGAGCCCGCTGGCGATGGCCGCTTCCAGATCGGGGAGCCAAGCGTCGGGCACGCGTCCGCCTACCGAGGCGATGCCGATTACCAGACTACCCGCGCCACGGGCCGCGGCGTCCGCGGGTGAGAGGCGCGTGAGTCCCACACTCACCGTCGCCTGCGGGAGGCTCCATTCACCGATCACGTCATCCGGACACCAGTCGCGCAAACCGCAGGCGGTCTTGGCGTCGGTGGGGTGCGTGGAGTCGCCGAGGTAGAGGAGGTACGGTTTACGGAGTTCGGGCATGAGTAGGCAGTCGCGGGCGATGGAGATCGGGGCGTGCAATGTGCGACGAACGTTATCATAAACCGCGATGGTGCGCGATCACGCACGCACCCGGTCCGGGTGCATTCTGGTGCATCGGGTCCACGGCGGGGGTTGCCCACGTAGGGCCTTCGCCATTTTCTTCTCTGAGGTCTGCGGCGCCAGCGTCGCGCGACTCGAAGGCGTGGTGGCCGAGTGGTTTAAGGCAGCGGTCTTGAAAACCGCCGAACCTGAAAGGGTTCCGTGAGTTCGAATCTCACCTACGCCGTGTGCACAACGCACAACGCCCGCGATCGGCATGCCGATCGCGGGCGTTGTGCGTACGGACCCGACGCTACGGCGTGACGACGGCGCGCAGCGTGACACCCGCGTAGGCCGTGTAGCCGATCACCCGCACACGCCACTCGCCGGCCGTCACGGCGGTCGTAAACGCGCACGACTCGGTGGGACCGGCCGCCTCGGAGACGCAGGCAGCCGTCGTGGTGCCCGGCCGGTACACTTCGAGATCGGGGTCCTGCGTCCCCGTCCCGGCGAGCGTCACCGTGAGGCCGGTAGCGCCGGCCGGCACCGTGATGAACCAGCTATAGGCCGAGTTGAGCGGGCCGGCGATGGTGAGCGGCGTGTTGCTGAGCAGCGGGTTGAAGGTCAGGCTTCCCGACCTCCCTTCGGACGTCGCGGTGACGGTGAACGTGCCCGGCACGAGCGCCGAGACGAGCCCGGTGGACGACACCGACCCCGTGGCAGCCGACGACGACGCCCACGTAATGGGGCGGTTCGCGAGCACGTTGCTGTTGGCATCGCGCAGCGTCGCGACCAGTTGCTGCGTGCTGCCCGCGGCGAGCGTCTGCGTGGTCGGCGACAGCGTGACGGTGTTCACCGGTGCGAGCGCCTCGACCACGACGTTCACCGTGGCCGTGCGCCCTTCACTGGTGGCGGTGACGACGGCCGCGCCGGGGGCGACACCGGCGATCACGCCGTCGGCGTTCACAGTGGCGACGGTGGGAGCCGACGAGCTCCAGGTCACCGCGCGGGCGACGAGCGCGTTGCCCGCGGCGTCGAGCGTGCGGAACGACAACGGCACCTGCTCGCCGACGGCGACCGCGCGAGTCAGCCCGGCGATCGAGATCGACGCGACACCGGGCACCCCCTGCAACGACGCAATGCCCGTCACGCCGCCGATGGTGGCCTGAATGGCCGTGCTGCCCGTCGTGAGCATGGTCACGAGCCCGGTGGCCGAGACGGTGGCGATCGTCGGCTCGACCGAGGTCCAAGTGACCGCCCCGGCGGCCACGGTGGCGCCGGCTTGATTGAGCAAGGTCGCCGCCAGCTGCTGTGTCTGACCGACGCGGAGGCTCGCGACGCGTGGCGAGACCACGACCGTGTTGGTGTTGACGACCGGCGCCGTGGCCGTGTCTTCATCGTCGCTGCAGGCGGTCATGCCGCCCAGGAGGAGCGTGGCACCGAGAAGCAGGCGGGTCGCGACCATCCCGCGACGAAGGGAGCGAAGTTGAAGCATCATGGGATGGCTGGAGGGGCACGGCGCGGGATCGACACGATTCCGGTGAGCGGGTTTACCCTAGGAACACAACCCGCGCCCCCCGTCTTGCGCTAGGGATTTCGCCGTGAGATTGCCGGTGAACGTGTCCCTGACGCTGCGCATTCGCATCAAGTAGGGAAGCGCAGGAGGCTTGCGCGTGGCGGCGGTACCGTCGTCGCTCGAGGCACGCGCGGTGTGGCGTTCAGCTCGGCGTCGAGCGGGTGCGGCGGCGCGCGCTCGTGCGCGCATTCGTGCGGATATTCGTGCGACCCTGCACCGCGCCCGTAAGCGGCGTCATCCCTTCGATACGCAACTCCACCGCCGACGGCGATCCTGCCGCGAGCGGGTCCGCCCCGTCGACCAGCAACGTGAAGGCACGTTCGTCGCCGCCCACGAGCGCACGGCCGGTCACGGTGAGCCAGTCGGAGCCGGGCTGCATCGTGCCGAAGGAGATCGCGCGCACCGTCTGACCCGTCGCGGTGGTGAGACGCAGTTGCCCCGAGGCCACGCGGGCATTCGCGCCCTGTGCGAGTTCGATCGTCACGTTCGTCGCGATCACGTCCGTTGCGGCGTTCGCGCCCGCGGCGTTCGCGCCTGACGCACGGGCGTTACCCGCGCGCAACAGCCCGCGCACGCTCACCGCGCGCGCCGCATCGAGGTGCAGCGGCCGGCTCGGCATGTGCCCGCTGCGACGCAGCGTCGTGCCGCCACGCACGCCCGTCACCGCACCGTCACGCAGCGCGACCATGCCGTTCACCAACACCACGCGAATACCCTCCGACTTGAGCGCCGACGACTCGTAGGTCGCGTGATCGATGACCGTCGCCGTGTCGAACACCACGAGGTCCGCCGCCATTCCCGGCGCGACGAGACCGCGATCCACCATCCCCGCGATCGACGCCGGCAGGGCACTCATCTTGCGCACCGCCGACTCCCAGGTGAGCGTGTGCGTCTCGCGCACGTAGTGGCCGAGAATGCGGGGGAAGGTGCCGAAGCCGCGCGGATGCGCGCGCGTCTCCGTCCAGGCGCCGCAATCGCACGCGATCGACGCGTCGGGATATTGCAGGATCTTGCGCAGGTCTGACTCGGCGCCGAACGACAAGATCGCCGACGGGAACTCCGCCTCGAGCACCTTCACCACGGCTTCGCCGGCCGACGTCGCGCCCTGCTGCCGCATGATGTCGGAGAGTTTGCGTCCCGTCTGATTGAGCAGGATGCTTTCGGGGCCATTGAAGCGTGCCGCGATCGCCGCATCCGACTCCGCGATGATGCGCGCGCGCAGTGCGGGGTCGGCGAAGCGCTCGCGCATCTTCGCGATGCCGCCGTCCTGCGCCCACCCAGGGATGATCAGCGCGGCCAGCGCCGTCTGTCCGGCGAGATACGGATACACGTCCGCCGCGACCCAACGACCCGCCGCGCTCGACTGCCGCATCATCGCCAACACCTCGTCGGCCGTGCCTTGTTCGCGTCCCTGCACCTTCATGTGCGTGAACACCGGCACCAGGCCCGTCCCCTCGCCGATCGCCATCGTCTCTTCCATTCCCTTGCGCGAGCTGAAGCCCGACTCGGGGGTAAGGCGATCGTGATTCGGGAAGAACGTGCGCCATGGGCGCGCGATCGAGAGCACCGCGATCGCTTCGGGGACGGTGGAGAAGTAGGCCGGCTTGTAGTCGAGTCCCGCCGAGATGCCGAAGGCGCCGCGCTCGAGGTTCGCGAGGAGCATCGCGCGCATGCGGGCGATGTCGTCGGGGGTGGCGCGGGTGTTCGAGGGGCCCATGACCGTGGCCCACACCGAATTGAAGCCGGCGCTCGACGCCACGTTCACCGCGAGACCGTGCGCCTCGAGGGTGTCGAGCTGCGCGCCGATATCGACGGGGGCGCTGCCGTCCGCGTTGAGCAGTTCGGTCGTCACGCCTTGCGTCAGCATGTTCTCCGCCGTCTGCAGCACGGCGGGAACGGCGTGACTATGGATGTTGATGAAGCCCGGCGCCACGAAGAGGCCGCGCACGTCGATCTCGGTGCGCGCGGTGGCCTTGGCGAGGTCACCCACGCGCGCGATATGTCCGCGCGTGACCGCGACGTCGGCGCGATACCGTGGGGCGCCCGTACCGTCGACGACGGTACCACCGCGCAGGATGATGTCGTACGGCGCGGGCGCCTGCGCAGGCGTCTGCGCAGCGGCTGTGCCGAGTGGAATGAGGACACAGGCGAGCGCTGCCGGCAGGAGTCTTCGCATGCCCGAATCAACCGGTCGGGCGGCGGTTCGACAAGGCGCCCTCCCCCCCGCCGGTTGACCACGGGGCATCTCCGGGTGAGATTGCTCTTCTGTCGTACAACAGGCCTGCACCGTTGCCCTCGGGCGTCGTCGGCACGCTTGGGAGGGGTGGCCGAGAGGCTGAAGGCACCGGTTTGCTAAACCGGCATAGGGGGTCAACCTCTATCGCGGGTTCGAATCCCGCCCTCTCCGCTGCGCGGGTCCGCTGCACTGTCGGCGGGCCCGCGCTGTTTTGTATCCGATCCTGTTGCGTTCCCGACTCCCCGGTCTGCCGCACTTATGTCGTCGCCTGTGCCTCTCGTGAAGCGCCCCCGCGTGCGCTTCGCCCCGTCACCGACCGGCTTTCTACATGTCGGCGGCGCGCGTACGGCCCTGTTCAACTGGCTGTACGCCAAGAAGTTCGACGGCGACTTCCTCCTGCGCATCGAGGACACCGATCGCGCCCGCAGCACCGACGAGAGCACCCGCGCCATTTTCGAGGGGCTCGAGTGGCTCGGCCTCACGTGGGACGAAGAGGTCGTGTACCAGGGTGCCAACGTGGAGCGGCATTACGCCGATGCGCATCGGTTGCTCAACAGCGGTGCGGCGTACCGTGACTTCACGCCGGCGTCGGAAACGGAGCGGCTGCGCAACGAAGCCGAGGCCCGCGGCGAGTCGTACCGGTTCGATCGCGATACCGCGATGCTGAGCGAGGCGGAGATTGCCGAGAAGCTCGCGCGCCACGAGCCGTACGCGATCCGCTTCAAGGTGCCAGACGGGTACACCGAGTGGCCCGATCTCGTGCACGAGCGCATCGCCTTTCCGAACAAGGACATCGAGGATTTCATCATCCTCCGTTCGGATGGCACGCCGGTGTACAACATGGCCGTGGTGAGCGACGACATCGCGATGGGCATCACGCTGGTGATGCGCGGCGACGATCACATCTCGAACACGCCGAAGCAAATTCTTTTGTATCGCGCGTTGGGTGCCGATGTCCCGCAGTTCGGGCATGTGCCGATGATTCACGGCGCGGATGGCAAGAAGCTGTCGAAGCGTCATGGCGCCACGGCGGTGGGCGACTATCAGCATTTGGGTTTCCTGCCGCAGGCGATGCTCAATTTCCTCGCCCTGTTGGGTTGGTCCCCTGGCGACGACACCGAAGTGATGCAGCTACCCGAGCTGATCGAGCGCTTCAGCGTGCATGGGCTGCATGCAAAAGCCGCGATCTTCGATACGAAGAAGCTGGAGTGGATGAACGGCCAGCATCTGGCGCTGATTCCGATCGCCGAGCTGGCGCACGTGGTGGCACCGTTGTTCGAGCAGGCGGGGCTGGCCACGGTGGCCGAGCTCGAGTCACGCCCGGAGTGGTTTCACGGCGTGCTGGAGTTGCTGCGCGTGCGGGCGCGTCTCACCGACGAGATCGTGCAGTTGGCGACCACGTTCTTCGGCGAAACGGTGGAGTACGAAGCTGAGGCCATTGGCAAGCAGTGGCGTGACGCGGTGGTGACCGGCGAGATCCTGCAGGCTACGCACGATCGTTTGGCCACACTGGAGTCGTGGGAGCCGGCGACGATGGAAGAGGCGCTGCGGAAGTTGGCCGAGGAGAAAGGCATCTCCGGCGGCAAGATCTTTCAGCCGCTGCGCGTGGCGCTCACGGGCAAAACGGTGAGTCCGGGAATTTTCGAGGTGCTGCTGTACGTGGGGCGCGAGCACTCGCTGGCGCGCGTGGCGGCGGCGGTGGCGTTCTTGAAGCAGGACGCGTAGGGGGGCGCATGGCGGCCGACTTGCGCCGTAGCACGAATATGCTACTTTGGTAGCATACCAGTACTACGGAGCGGTCATGGTTCGCGAACTGACGTTACGACAAGTTGGCGGCTCGATCGGAGCCACCATCCCCAAGGACATGGCCGAGCGGCTGCACCTCGAGGTCGGTGATCGGGTACTGGCGATCGAGACCGATCGTGGCATTCTGCTTACGCCCTACGACCCTGACGTCGAGGCCGGGCTCGCGATCGCGGCCGACGCGGCCAAGACATATCGGAACGCTCTCCGCGAATTGGCCAAGTAGCGCGTGCGTGAGCCACGCTGGGTGCCACGCCTCGTCGTCGAGGCCACGCATCTCGATCAGTTGCGCGAGCATGGGGGCCTGTCCGGTCTTCGCAACGAGCACGGCCTGGAAGCCGCGCTGGCGCGGCCGAAGCAGAAGTGGCATTTCGACCCGAAAGTCGACCTCGCGCTGCTGGCTGCGTCCTACGCCTTCGGACTGTCCACGGCGCACGCGTTCAGCGACGGCAACAAGCGCATCGCCTTCCTCACCGCAATCATCTTTCTTGGTCTGAACGGGAAAGAGCTGGATGCGACTGAACCCGATGTGGTCGCGACCATGACCGCGCTGGCGGGGGGCACACTCTCGGAAGACGAGCTGGCGATGTGGATACGCGAGCGCCTCGTTCGGCGGACCCGCTAACAACGTCCCCGCAGCCCTACCGGTCGCCGCCGCTCTTCAGCGGCGCGGCCACCGTGGCGCTCGGCGCCTTGAGGCGGTCGCGCCGCTCCTTCTCGCGACGATCGCGCAGCTCATTCACGATTTTTCGGAAATCGGCTTCACCCATGCCGCGCTCGGACATCCGCATGATGTCGGTGCGCGACGTGGCCAGCCGGCGCTCGGCGTCCATCTGCGTCATGTTGCCGCTCATGCGGCCCGCCGTCGCCGCGTTGAGCGGCAGCAGCGCCAGCAGCGCGTTCGGAATCATGACTTTGCCCAACCGAATGCCTTGGCTGTCCCAGCCCCACTTCTCGCCGTTCTTACCGGTCTTGGTCCAGTCGCCGGGTTGGCGGCCCGTGCGGCCTTGTGCCCGATTCAGCGAGTCGAGCGAGTCACGCGCTTGGGTGAGCATGAAGCCCATGATGCTGTCGAGGTTGTCGGCGCGATCACCACCGCCGCCACCGCCAGCATTGCCCACGACCACCGGATCACGCCACACGCGACCGTCGAAATAGCCGGGCCGTATGCCACGCACATTGGGATCGCCGGCGCCGATGCCGCTGCCGCTTCCCTGCCCCACGGCGGCCCCGCTTCCGGTGTCACGCGGCGCCGAGGGGGCCGACACCACTTCCGGGCCCGACATGACCGGCGTGGTCACCGACGGCCGCGTCGTGGTCGCACGCTTCGTGGTGGGCGGCTTGACCTGCGCCACCGGCTTCGGCTGCTCTCGAGGCGCAACGTACGTGAGTCGCTCCTCGAGCGGCGGCTCGTTGGAGCCGAAGCGGAGCCACGACGGGATACCGTGCCCGAACGTCAGCACCTGCACCAGCACCGCGCCCACCACCACGTGGATGCCCACGGCGATGAGCACGGCGCGTGACGCGCGTTGCTTCTCGCGAACGGCTCCGCCGGAGCGCGCACGGGCACTGAGCGCGGTTCGCTTCCGGCTCGACTCAGGGGTCGACGATCCCCCCACCGGCGGTGCCGGCGGCCGGTCACCGCCAGACGCCTGGCGATCGCGGGACGGGGGAATCGTGGACATGCCTGAAAAGATACCCTGAATTCCGGTTTAGGTGCCGGCCACGACGGGATTGGTCACAATACTGAGGCCCACGAGCTCGACCTCGACCACGTCCCCGGGATGAAGGGCTTTTGTCCCAGCCGGGGTACCGGTGGCCACAATGTCACCCGGTTCGAGGGTCATGAACTGGGAGATGAACGACAGAAGCATCGGGATCGGGAACACCATGTCGGCCGCCGTGGCCCGCTGGCATTCCACCCCGTTCACGCGGGTGATCAGCGTGATCCCCGACAGATCGGCCGGCAGCGGGTTCTCCGGCCCGATCGGGCAGAAGGTATCCATGCCCTTGGCCCGCGACCACTGGCTGTCGCTGCGCTGCAGATCGCGTGCGGTCACGTCGTTGAGCGCCACGACGCCGGCGATTCCGGCGAGAGCCTCCTCTTCCGTGGCCTTGGTGAGACGCTTGCCGATCACCAGCGCGATCTCCCCCTCGAATTCGATGTGCGTCGAGATCGGATGCAGCACGATCGCGTCACCCTCACGGATGATCGACGACGGCGGCTTGAGGAAGAACATCGGCTCGGTGGGCACGTCGTTGCCCATTTCACGGGCATGGGCGACGTAGTTGCGGCCGACGCAGACGATCTTTGACGGAGTGTGCATAGGAGGTCGGAAGTCCCGAGTTCGTGGGGCGTGAGTGGAGCCTACCAGAAGCTATCCCGTCGTTCGGTCGATCGCATAGAACCGAGACACCTCGTCCCGTACCGTACCCCACGGTCCGGTGAGTCTTTTCGCCGGCGGCAGTGCGTTCAGCAAATCGCGTCCGTAGCGCTTGGTGACGACGCGTGGGTCACTGATGACCACCACGCCGGAGTCGGTGGCGGTCCGGATCAGCCGGCCGAAGCCCTGCTTGAGGCGGAGCGACGCGTGCGGCAGCATGAACTCCGCAAAGGCATTGCCTCCACGCGCTTCGATTGCTTCGCACTGTGCCGCCACCATGGGCTCGGTGGGCACCCGGAAGGGCAGCTTGGCGATCAACAAGCCGCGCAGCGCGCTCCCCGGTACATCGACACCTTCCCAGAACGTGGCGGTACCCAGGAGCACGGCGCGACCGGAATCGCGAAAGCGCTGCAAGAGCACATCACGCGGCTCCTCGCCGTGCACCAACAGCGGCGTGGGGCCATCCATGCCCATCTCGCGCAGCTGCTGTGCCATCTCGCGTACATCGCGATGACTGGTGAACAGACCGAACAGCCCGCCATCGCTGGCCACGATGAGGTCGCGCATCTGTTGCACCACCGCCGCGAAGTGTTCGCGCGGATACTCGTTCGGCGCCGGCAAATCGGTGGGCACCACCAACAGGGCCTGCCGTGGATAGTTGAAGGGCGACTCGAAGATTGCAGTCCGCTTGGTGAACGCGCCTTCATCGAGCCCGAGGCGCTGCTCGAGAAAGCCGAAGCCACCGTCGGTGGCCAGCGTCGCACTCGTGATCACGGTGGTTTCCACGCGGCCGAACAGGTCGTCGCGCAGCACCGGCGCCAGGTCGAGTGGCACACAATGCACGGCCACATTCCGCTCGGTAGCCGTCGGTTTACCCTGGAACTCCATCCAGCGCACCACGGGATCTTTATCCTTGGGCGGCTGCAGGCCGCGCGACAACGAATCGCCGGCGCCCGCCAATCGGCGGGTGACGGCCCGCACCTCGTTCAGCAGCGGCGCCATCTCCTCACTGCGCTTCTGGTCGCTCTCCAACCGCTCGGTCACCAGACGCAACCCGTCGGATAGCGCGGCAATTTCGATGAGCAGTTCGGCCAGCGTATCCTCGATGCCGTTGATCCACAGCGGGTGCTGCTGGAATTCATCGGTGAGCCGAAGAATCGGCGCCCCCGTGCCTTCGAGCACCGCAGACAACAGCTCGAACAGCAGCTGCGTGCGATCACGCGCCGTAGCTGCACTCGACACCATGCGCTGCTGCACCAAATCCAGGCTGGCCACGCTGTGCAGGTCGCTGAAGCCGCCCAGTCGCGCCGCAAGCGCCGGCAGCAAGCCCTTGCCGCGACGTTCCAACCGGTTGAAGAGCCGCGCCAGCGCCCGTCGCGTAATCGAACTGCCCAGGTGCGAGGCGGCCGCGTCTTCGAGATGATGGCCTTCGTCGATCACCAGTCGCTTGTATGCCGGCAGCACAGCGGAGTCTTCCCAGTTCTGCGCCTGACGCCGCACCGCGACATCCGACAGCAGCAGGTGGTGATTCACCACCACCACATCAGCCGCCGCTGCTTCCTTGCGTGCCTTGAACAGAAAGCACTTGTCGTAGAACGAGCATTTCATGCGTCCACACAGATCGGGCTCGGCTGCCACTTCATCCCACACATCGGGACGCGGCGGCGTGGACAGGTCGGCCAGCGAGCCATCCTGTGTTTTCTCCGCCCATTCGGCGATCTGCTCCACATCACCAGCGCCACCATCGTCGAACAACGCGGCCCCTGCCCCGCGCGCCTGCTCGAGGCGCATGAGGCAGAGATAGTTGCGCCAGCCCTTTAGTAGTGCAAAGCGCACCTTCTGATCGGTGAGCGCGCGCTGCAGGAACGGCAGATCCTTCGCCACCAGCTGCTCCTGCAGCGTGATGGTGTTGGTCGACACGATCGTGCGCTCGCCATTGGCGGCGGCCCAGCGTAGCGCGGGCACGAGATAGCCCAGTGACTTGCCCACGCCGGTGCCCGCTTCCAGCAACGCCACGCCACCACTGTTGAACGTCTCCGTGACCGCGGCCGCCATCGCGCGCTGACTGGGCCGGTCTTCGTAGTCGCGCGACCCGCTCACCCGTTGCATCGTTTGCGCAATCAGGCCGTAGGGGCCGAGCGTGACATCCACGTCGTCGAGCGACACCGGCAGGTTCTGCTTGGCTCGCGGCACTTCGGCCACGACGTACACGCGGGTGGCCTCGTTGTCCACGATCGCGAAACCCACGCCATTGCCGTGAATGCGCGCCGCCACCTCGAGATCGGCATCGCTGGGCGCGAGCACCCCCGACGGATGGTTGTGCAGCATCAGCTCGCCGCGTTCGGCCACGCCAGGCAGCGCCAGCACACTGCGCACATCACCGCGGAACACCACGCGCGCCGTCGTGATCAGGTTTTCGTCATCGACGGTGCACACGAAGCACACTTCATTGCCGCCGGCCAGCTTGATCGCAACCCGCACGGCAGAGGCGGCCTTTGGCGACAGGCGCGTGACCCCCGTGGTCTTCGTGCCGGCCTTCACCACGCGCTTGCCCGTCACGTCTTCCGCGGCTTCTTCTTCGCAGCGGGGAACAGAACGTTGTTCAGGATGAGGCGGTAGCCGGGTGAGTTCGGATGCAGCGAGAGATCAGTGGGGGCGCTGCCGATGGCATGCTGAGGATCCTCGGGATCGTGACCGCCGAGAAACGTCCACGAGCCCTTGCCGGCATCACCGTGCAGATACTTGCTCCACGGCGCGCCGTCTTCGCTGGCGAGCACGGTCACTCCCGTCTTCACGATGGCGCGATTGAAGCTCGTGGTCACGCCGTAAAAATCGGGCACGACGGTGCGATGATTCTGCACGAGCATCGTGGCCACCGGGTCGAGCTTGGCCGAGAAGTCGAACAGCGTAAAGGTCCCCAACGGCTGGCGACGCGCCGGCACGTTCACCTGGTGGCCGTCGATATCGCTGAGCGCGTTGATGTACGGCGACGGCTCCACGTGCGCGCCCGTGAAGGCGAGCGCCCGCGTCCAATCCAGACGCGCGTCGGCATCAGGCGCCGGCGGGGTGCCGTCGGAGAATGGCCCCGCAATGTCGACCGTGAACGCCGCGATGGCGAGATCGAGCGACTCGGTAGCGCCGCACATCGCAAACAGGAATCCACCGCGATCGACGAAGCCACGGATGTTATCCGCCACCGCCTTCTTGAGCGCCGGCACGTCGGCCTTGCCGAAGCGCTTGGCCATCGCGACATCGCGCTCGCGCTGCGCCACGAACCAGGGGGCATCGCGATAGGCGAGATAGAGCTTGTTGAACTGGCCCGTGAAGTCTTCGTGGTGCAAATGCACCCAGTCGTACTTCGACAGGTCGCCCTGCATCACGGCGTCATCCCACACCGAGGTGAATTCGATGCCGGCGTAGGTCAGGGCGAGGGTGACGGCGTCGTCCCAAGGTGGCTGATCGACCGGGCGATAAATCGCGATCTTCGGGGCGCGTTCCAGCACCACCGCATCCATGTTGCCGCCGGCGATCTCCGCGCGCATGGCGGCCACGGCGGCATCAGTCATGAGCTCGATGCTTACGCCGTCGAGCGCGGCGCGACGACGCAGATCGGGCACATCGGGGAGGAGGAACGCGCCACCACGATAGTTCAGCAGCCACTCCGCCTTCTGGCCGTTCTTGAGCGCGAGGTACGTGACGCCGTAGGCCTTCAGGTGATTACGCTGACTGTCGTCCATCGGCAGCAACATCGACTGGGCCGACAGCGAGCGCGCCGTGGTGAGCGACACCATGGTCACGAGCAGGGCCGCCATCACGCGGCGCCAGAGATTGGTGCGAACGAACAAGCGCATAGACGAAATGTACCCGCGGGACTTCAACGCGTGACCGTCGAACCGAAGGCCGGTGCCAACGTTGGCGGCACCTGCCCTTTCATCCGTTCGAGTTCCCGACGAGCCTGCGGGGCCAGCGCGCTGGTGGGATAGTCCACGAGGAGTGTTTCGAAGCGCGTGATGGCGCCCGCTTTGTCACCGGCGGCCAACAAGGCACGGGCCGAGGCCAGCAGCGCTTCCGCCGCTTCCGGGCTCTTGGGCCATGTAGCGACGATGCGATCCCACAGCGTCATCGCGCCGGCTTTCGGTGACAGCCGCGCCGCCATGGAGAGCAGCGCTGGTGCTGCCGGCCCGACCGAGTCGGACAAGGCAATGAATCGCGCCGCGGCACCGGCCGAATCGCGACGGGCGAGAGCCAGAAATGCGGCGCCGAGACCCGGCGATTGATCCACCCGGGTACGGGCCAGCACGCCGAGGGCATCGACCAACTCGCCGCGCTGTGTGGCGGCACGGACGAGCCGCTTTCGCGCCGTGGCCAAGTCGCCGTCGTACAGGGCGAGCCAGCCGGCGGTTTCGTCGTCGTCTTCGAGATCGGTGCCCTTCACCGCCGCCTTGGCCCGCGCCAGATCGCCCGCCCGCAGATAGGCACTCACCAGCGGGCGTGCCATAGCCGACCGCGCCGTTTCATCGAGCAGCGCACCCGATGCATCGATGCGCCGCTGCGCCTCCGAGGCACGACCGAGTTCCCCGAGGGCGGCGATTTCAATGGGGAGTAGGGCGCGCGCACGGACCGCATCAGTGCCCGGTCCTTTTCGCGACACGAGCTGCAGCGCACCCATCGCATCGCCCGCATTGAGCGCGGCCTGCGCGGCGCGCTGCTGCGCCTCGAGATCACCACGCTTCTCGAGCACGGCCGTCCATGCGTCACGCGCCACCAGCCACGACTGCGCCAGTTCGGCGCGCTCACCGAAGGCGCGCCACGCGGCCGAGGTGGAGTCGTCGGCCTTCACCGACGCCAACGCGAACCAGGCGCGCCGGGGCTCGCCCCACGCCAATTCGAGAGACGACAGCAACCGACGCGGCGCCAACAGCGCCGGATCGGCCAGCAGCACCGTGCGAATGGAATCCCGCGTGGGCGCCGGGGCGCGATTCAGCGCGAACATGGCCGAGGTTTCCAGATACGGTTCGTCGCGAAGCGCCTCGCGGAACGCCACGGCAGCGGCGTTCCATCGCCCCAGCGCCACATGCAACTGCGCCACTTCACCGGAGAGGGCCCCGCCGCTCCCCAGCAATCGACCGGCCTCACCGAGCACGGAGTCGGCCGCCTGCGCGCGTCCCTGTTGCAACAGCAAGCGGGCGTATTCGCGGAACGGCGCCCCGTCAGCGCCGGACGCGCGACGCCACGCGGTGAAGGCGAGTCGTGCGTCGTCATCGCGCCCGATGCCGACCAGCGCGCGCAGCTGGATACTCCGCGCCACCGGATCGGTGGGACGCAACTGCACCACGCGCTGCACGACGGGAATGATGGAGTCGCGCATACCCAGCTCGGCCCACACACGCTCGAGTCCCAGCAGCGACAGCGCCACCTTGTCGCCGTCGGCATTGCCGGGAATGAGGGCGCGCTGCAGCACCTCGCGATAGGCAAGCGCGGCCTTCTTCAGGTCGCCCTTGTCTTCGGCATCGAGCGCGGTGCCCAGTGCATCGGTGGAATCCACGCGCGTGGCCGGCGGACGGATGCCGCCCTGCGCCTGCGCGCCGACGAACGGCGCCGTGAGCAGACCGAGCGTGAGCGCGACGAGCACGCGAGGCGACGCGGCCGACATCGCGGGCCCCTTACGGCGGCGTCGTGCCATTGAGCTTGCGGAAGTACTCGATCACGATGCGACGCTCGTCGGGGCCGAGGCCGCGCAGTTCATTCCAGGTGGGCGGCGCGAACTTGTTGGCCGCCTTCCCCGACTGCGCGCCGTCGACGCGCCCCGAGGCGCCATTGCCGTTGGCGGCCTTGGCTTCACGCGGGCCCTGATCGTCGCGCTCATCTTGCTCCAGGAAGCGTCCGGCATCGAGCAATCGGCGATAGAGCTGCTGCTGACGGGCCGCCACGGCGGGATCGATGCCGTTGCGTTCGATCTGCTGGGCCAGCGTTTGCGCTTCCTTGGCCAAGGCATCGGTGCGACCGGTTTGGTCGGCATCCGACACGTCGTTCAGGGAACGCGCGACATCCCGCTGCTGCTTGGCGAGCACGCGCGACTGCTGCCGCGCCGCGTCACCCTTGGCGCCACCGGGGAGCATGTTGAGCCCCTGCATCTGGCCGTTGAGCTGCCCCTGCTGCTGCGCGAGCTGCTTGAGCTGCTCCATCATTTCGGTGAAGCCCGATGCCGACTGCGCCCCGTTCATCTTCTCGCGATCGCGCACCAGCGACGACAGCGCTTGATTGAGCGCTTCGCTGGCGTCCTTCATGGCGTTCTGGGCCTGCTCGCTGCCACCGGGCTGCCCCGACTGCTGCATCTGCTGCGTGGCCTGCTCCACTCGACGCTGCGCTTCGCCCATCGCCTTCTGTGACCGCTGCGAGAGCAATGACGAACTGCGCCCGGCCTTCTCGAGCCGCTCGGCCGCCTGCTGCACGCCCTGCTGCAACGCACTCTGTTCGCCCTGCATGCCCTGCGCGCCTTGGCTCCGGGCCTTCTGCTCGAGTTCCGACTGCTGACGCGCCAGCTGCATGGTTTCGTTGATCGACTGATCCAGCTCGTTCGACAGCTCGGTCTTCCAGGCGTCGACCTGCGCGTCACGCGCGGCCGACAGCTGCTGCGCGGCCTTGTCCATCGCGTCGGCCGCCTGTCGGGCCTGCTCACCGGGGTTGCCCTGCTGCTGGCCGCCCTGCTGCTGGCCGCCCGGCTGCTGGCCTTGCTGACCGGCCTGCGGTTTGCCGCCCTGCTGGCTCTGCCCCTGCTGTCCGGGCTTCGGCGTGCCTTGCTGCCCCTGTTGGCCGTTCGGCTGTGCGCTCGACTTCTCGGCGCCCGGCTTCTCGCCAGCCTTGGCGTCGCCCGGCTCGCCGGCCTGCTTCTGCGCTTGCGCCTGCGCCGCCTTCTGCATGGCGTCGGCGGCCTGATTCACCAGCGGCTGCGCGGCGCGCGTCTTCGACGCCCCCGGCTTCGCACCGGCTTCTTCCAACCGCTTGGCCAGCGCCTGCACTTCGCGCTCGAGCTCACGGGCCCGATCAGCCAGCTCCTTCGGATTGGAGGGCGCCCCGTCGCTCGGCGGACGGCCTTCACTCGGCCGTCCATCCATGCGGTCGGCCGTCTGCTTCTGCGCGCGCGCCAAATCCTTGGCATCGTCGCGCAGCGTCTGCATCGCCCCTTCGAGCGCCGCGCGCTTCAGCATCTCGGCGCTCTTCTCCAGCTGCTCACGCATCTGCTTCTGCTGCTCACCGAGCTGCTGCATCGACTTCTGCGCCTCGGTGCCGCTGAGGCGATCGGAATTCTTGTTGAGCTCCTCGAGCTGTTTCTGCATCTCGGGGGTCATCGCATCGCGCAACATTTTCTGGATGTCCTTCATACGCGACGCCAGCGCGGTATCGAGCGCGTTCGCGTTCTTGAGTCGCGACTCGAGCTCCTTCGCATTCTGCCGCAGCGAATCCACCTTGGCACCGAGCTGCTGCTGATCGCGCGCCAGCTGCTTTGCCTTTTCGGCGGCCGAGAAGCTCATCGACTGGCTCTTGCCACCTTCGCTCTTGGCAGCGCCGTTGGCCTTGGCCTCTTCCGACGAGCCGCCGCCCTTGAGATCGCGATTGCGCGCCGCGTTGTCGGTGTTCTGCTGGAGTCGCTTCTCCTGTTGCGCCAACCGTTGCGCCTGCGACGCCAGGGAATCGGCCAACGCACGCGCCATCGCGCGCTGTTCGGTGAGACTCGGTACGCGCAGCAACACTTCGGCGCTCACCGTGGTCTGACGCCACGGCGAATCGTCGGTGGCGATGGCGGTGACGTGCAACCGATCACCGGGTTCGAGCTTGCGCCCGTCCAACGTGATCGACGCCCCGCCCTCGAACAGCGGCGACGACGGCGAGGCCACGTCGATGCGCTCACGCGTTACCGCGCCGGTGGCGCCCGCACTCTCGCGCCACACCTGCAGCGACACATTGCTCACGCCGTGATCATCACTGGCGTCGACGTACACGGGCACGATGCCGGTCGGACCGATCGCGGTATCGGACACCGGCGACACGATCGCGACCTCCGGCCGCTTATCGGGTACGACGGTAAACGCCAGCGCATCGGGCAGTTCGGGCGGTAGCGTGGCCGCATCGGCCTGCGGAGTGGCCGACGCGATCCAGCTCCAGCTCCCGTCGTGGTCGAGCGGAAGAATGGCCGACACCGCCGCGCCGTTCACCGAGGCGGGGAATCGGACGGTGTCACGACCATCGGTCAGCATCGCCTGGCGGGCGCCGCCGCGTAGCCTCGCGGTCACGCGGACGCGCGTGCCACGCGGCACGCGCAGCGGCGGTACCGGCTCCATCGATTCGTCGGTTCGGCCGAGATACGCCGGATAGTCCGCGAACAGCGCGACGTCACCGATCCAGCCGCGGTCGGCCACGGTGATGATGCCGTTCAGCTCCGGGGCGCGTCCGTCGTTCACCCGCACCGTAATCGGTGCCGACACGGCACCGAGGGCCAGCGTGACGAGTCCATCGGCGCCGACGACGAGCGTGGTGTCACGCCACCCCTCCCCCTCGGCACGACGCGAGACGGTCACACGCGTGCGCCCCTCGGCGCGCACGCGCACCGACACCGGCATGCCGCGTGGGACGAGCGTGGGGAGTTTCTCGAAGCCGAGCGCCGGCAGCAGGGTGCCGCGCCACGCGCGCACCGGGTGCACGGTGGCGGCGAAACCGTCGGGTGCTGTGCGCGCCGACCATGACAGCGCGCCAACCGTGCTCGCCGCCACCACACCGGCGACCAACACGCCGCGGCCGACGCGCTGCGCCACCTGCGGTGCCAACGCCCCCGGTGCCAGACGACGCACCACATCCTGCGACGCGCGCGCGCCCAGCACGCCGGCGCCGGCCACTTCGAGCGCCCCACGCAGTGAACCCGCACGCAAGGCCTGCTCGCGTTCGATCGCGGCGGCCAGCGAGGCGAGTGACAGCACATCCCCATTACGCTGCCGCAGCGCCCACACGAGGCCCGCGGCCGCAGCCAGCGCGCCGCCCCACATCGCGATCGGCACGGCGCGCGGCAACGTCATCCAGCGTCCATCGGCCATCAGCCAGGCGCTGGCCACCAAAGCGAGCGCCACGACGCCGATCACGGCCAGCACCACGGCGGCCATCGAGCGCGCCCGCAGCGTGGCCTGTTCACGGGCGAGTCGCGCGCCGAGCGAATCCGACGGCTGCGCGGTGGTCCGGAGCGCCGGCGCGGTCATGGCGTCACCCGGCTCGTTACCGCGTAGGTAAACAGATTCACGCCCATGCGGATGGCCTGTTCGTGGAGCATCGGCGGATCGGGATAGGTGCCCACGTCTTCCCATCCGTTGCCGAGGTCGGCGGAGTAGGTGTAGTACACGGCGAGTCGGTTGCCGATGAAAATGCCCATGCCCTTCGCCGGCTTCCCGTCGTGCTCATGCACTTTGGGCGGACCGTTTTCGAAGTCGTACACGAGATGGTAGATCGGATGGCTGTGCGGCACATCGACCAGCGGCCGGTCGGGAAACACCCGCTTGATCTCACGACGAAAGCTGTCGTCGAGGCCGTAGTTGTCGTCCACATGCAAGAAGCCACCGCGCGTGAGGTACTCGCGCAGTCGCTTCACTTCGATCTCGCTGAGCTTCATCTCGCCGTGTCCTGTGATGTGCAGGAACGGAAAGTCGAAAAGCGCCGAATCGGTGAAGGTGACCTTGGCTTCCACGCGCTCGATCGGCAGCGCGGTGCGCTCGGCGATCTCACGAATGAGATTCGGCAAGCTGGACGGATTGGCATACCAATCACCACCGCCTTCGTACTGCACGCGGGCGATGGCAAGACGACCGGGCCCACGCCCCGTGTGCATCGGCGTGAACGCCAACGACACGCCGGCGACGGCGGCAAGCAGGACAACGCGAAGGGAACGACGGACCGGAAGCCGCATCAGGTATCGTGGGCGAGTCGGTAGGCGAGATTGCGGCTGGCACCATGTTCGTCCATGAGCCGCTGGACGATGTCGCGTGGACGGAACCCTTCCTCGCGTAGCGCCACGGCCACCGCCTGGAGGCCGTCTTCACTCGGGGCGACGACCGACGCGCCACCCAGAACGATCACGATTTCCCCGCGCGGCGGCGTGCCCTCGTAATACGCGGCCACCTCGTCGAGCGTTCCGCGTGTGACCTCTTCAAAATGCTTGGTCAACTCGCGGGCCACCGCGACGGGTCGGGTGGTCCCGGCGATGGCGGCCAGGTCACGCAAGGTATCGACCAGTCGGTTCGGCGACTCGTAGAGGACGACGGCATGCGGCAAGCGGGCGGCCAGCGCCAACTGCTCCTCGCGCTCCTTCCCCTTCCGAGCCGGGAACCCGAGCATCGTGAACGGGTGCGGCACCATGCCCGACGCCACGAGGGCGGCCAGCACGGCCGAGGCGCCCGGGATCGGCACCACGCGCACACCGGCCGTGGCCGCGGCCTCCGCCAAACGGGCGCCGGGGTCGGACACGAGTGGGGTGCCGGCATCGCTGATCAGGGCGATGGCGTCGCCCTCTTGCAGGCGGGCGACGAGCCGAGGAATGACGCTGGCTTCGTTGTGCTCATGCACGGCGATGGTCGGCGTGCCGATGCCGTAGCGGCTGAGCAGGGTGCGCGCGTGCCGGGTGTCCTCACAGCAGATCACTGCGGCTTCCTTGAGCACGGCGAGGGCGCGCAGGGAGATGTCGCCCAGATTCCCGATCGGCGTGCTGACGATGTGCAACGCCCCGGGGATGGCCGCGGACGGCCAGAGCGTCGCCGCCCGGTCGGCGAGATCGGAGGCGACAACCTCCGATTCGGCCGAGCCGGGCGCGTCGCCCACGTCGGTCAGGCGTGCTCCTTGAACTTCGCTTCGAGCGCCGGACGCGGAACCGCGCCAACGACCTGATCGACCAGCTTGCCGTCCTTGAAGAACAGGATCGTCGGGATCGAGCGCACGTTGAAGCGCGCGGCGGTCCGCTGGTTGTTGTCGACGTCGAGCTTGGCGACCTTGGCCTTGCCCGCGTACTCGGTGGCCAGCGATTCGACGATCGGCGCAATCATGCGGCACGGCGCGCACCACGTCGCCCAGAAATCCACGACCGCGAGCCCTTCGATCTGCTCGATCTCGGCCGCGAAATTGTCATCCGTCACTTCAACTGCGTTCGCCATCAGATGCTCCGTTGGCGCAGCGCCCGGCCTTTACCGGTTGCTCTCGCGCCCGTCTGCAGGATTAGAATTCGGGATGCGTTCACGCCCGCAACCACACCGCCGACCATGACCGATTCCGTCCGCCGCGGCACGCGCATCGCCCACATTGGGATCGCCGTGCGTGCCCTCGACGAGCTGCTTCCTTTTTACCGCGATGTCCTCGGCATGCCCGAGGTGCCACTCGACGATGCCGACGGTGCCGCCATCGTGGGACTGGCGGCCGGCGAATCGCTGGTGGAGCTCCTCGAAGCGAAGTCCGACGAGTCCCCGATCGGCAAATACGTCGCCAAGCGGGGCCCCGGCATTCACCACGTCTGTTTCTCGGTCGACGACCTCGACGGCACCTTGCAGCGCTGCCGTGACGCCGGCCTCCGACTTATCGATGAAACGCCACGCCTGGGAGCGGAGGGGAAGCGCATCGCGTTTCTCCATCCGAGCGCCACCGGCGGGGTGCTCGTTGAACTGTCCGAATACTAGTCTGGGTGTCCAGCGTCACCAGTCCAGTGCGCTCCCGGCCGGCGCGGCCGGGTCCGCCCACGGGGTCAGCGGCAGAACTCCTTCAGCGGGAGGAGGTTGATGTCCTCCACGAACCAGCGATTGCCGGGCCCACTCACGGTCAGGATCGAGGTTTTCGCGCTCCGCTGTGCCTGCGAAAGCTCGAGCTGGAACTCCTGACGCCCGCCCGTCTGCAGCCTGGGACGATCTTCCAGGAACACCCATTTGTCGTGCGTCAGGGTGCACTGCATGATGATGAGGCGTTTCTCGAGATCCTCGCGCTTCATCTGGTCACGCGCGGCTCCTTTCGACGTGCCCCAGAGCGCGCTCATGGTCTGGAGGTCCTGCGCCTTCACGGCTTTGAGGAAGCCTTCCACGGCGGACTTGCCCGTGGCCGCCCCCACCGCGTCCGGCGCATCGCCGCGTACGGACGGCGCCGTGGCACCGGGGATCGACGTCTCGGTGCTCTGGATCGTTCGGGTGCAGGCGCTCGCCCCCGTCGTCGTCGCGATCAGCAGCGAGTACATCAGGACACGGTTTCGCATCATCTTACGCGGAACGTTCTGCAGCACGCAGGCCTCCTACCCACGGTGTTGACCATCGTGACGGATCGGCATCGCGCGGCCCCGTCCTTCACAGGCACCGCTGGCGCTTCCGTCCGTTCGTCGGGGGGAAAGGTACCCCACACGTTCTTCTACCGGATACCCCACTGATGTCGCTTCGCTACCAGCGCCTGTATGTGAACATCGATCACGTCGCCACAGTCCGGCAGGCGCGTCGCGGCGCCGAGCCCGATCCGGTGGCGGCCGCCGCGCTGTGCGAGCAGGCCGGGGCCGACGGGATCACCGCCCACCTGCGGGAAGACCGGCGACACATCCAGGATGCCGACATCCACCGGCTCGCCTCGACGGTCACGACCGCGCTCAATCTGGAGTGCGCCGCGACCGAGGAGATGCTGGCGCTTGCCGAGACGCTCCGCCCCCTGGCGGTGACGCTGGTCCCCGAGCGTCGCGAAGAAGTCACCACCGAGGGCGGCCTCGACTTGGTCCGGGCGGCGGCGCACCTCGGCGCCTCGATCGCGCGTCTGAAACGTGTGGGGGTGCGGACGAGTCTCTTCATCGATCCGGAGGCGGCGGCGGTGCGGGCGGCGCATGCGTTGGGAACGGATGCGGTCGAATTGCATACCGGACAGTATGCGCACGCCCCGGCGGACCCGCGCACCCTTCGGGCGCTGGCTGATGCCGCCGCACTGGCGTCGTCCCTGGGAATGGCCGTCCATGCCGGGCACGGCCTGTCGGTGCACAACGTCGGACCGGTGGCGGCCATTCCGGAGATCGAGGAATTGAACATCGGGCACGCCATCGTCGGGCGCGCCATCTTTGTAGGGCTGGCGGGCGCCGTGCGCGAGATCCGTCAGGCTATGGACGATGCCCGCGAAGCCGACCGCTTCTAGTGCATCACCGGATTCACTTTTTTCGCCCGAGCTGCCGAGCATGAGCGCACCGCACGCCCTCATCGAGTTCTTCCAGAAGGAAGCGATGGAGTATCTTGGCCGCCTCGACCAGCTGATGGCCCTCGCGGACGACCAAACGCCGGATTCCGCCGCGTTTCTCACCAACGCGCGCGCCCTGCGCGGCAGCGCGACCATGACGCGACTCGAGGGGCTGCCGGATCTCGCCTCCACGATCGAGCGGATCGCGACCGGCTTGCGTGATAACGAACTGCGATGGGATCAGCGGCTGCACTTCGCCGTGCGCGGCGCGCTGGTGGAGTTGCGTTCGCTCGTAGAGCGGGCGGGCGAGTGGACCGAGGCCGACCAGCGCCATAGTCGCACCCAGTCGGTGGCCCTGGCGGCGGTGGCGGCCGGCTACCTCTCCACCGACACGCCGGCCGCCTCGCCGGCCACGCAGGTGGTGCCGATTGCGCGGTTCTTCCCTGACGACGGCATGCCGGCCATTCTGCAGCGCAGCGCCGAGCCGCCGATTACGCTGGCCGAGCGCTTTCGCACCGATATCGCCGCCGCGGCCGATGGCGTCGCGCGCGAGTCGGCCGCCCTGGCCAGCAGCGACGCTGGCGCCTCGCAGCTCGCCCTCGCCGACGGTGTCCGTCGTGCCTTGCTCGGCTTGGCCGACGTCGCCGAGAGCTATGGCGCCGCCAGCATTGCCAACATGGCCACGCGCATGGCACGCGCGCCGCTGGCGTCGCCGACCGAACGCCACGGCGTGCAGAGCGTGGCGCACCTGCTGATGGATCGCGAGATCAGCGACCAGCAGCTCGCGCAGCAGGTCAAGCAGGCGAGCATCACCTGGGCGGGGGGCTCGCCCCCGGTACAAGCCGTCCCCCCCGCCACGATTCCCGTGGAAAGCCTGCTCTATCGTGGACACTCGGCGATCACGCGGGCGCGTCGGGTGCGCGACGAACTCAAGGTGCACTGGCAGCGCGGCACGCTGGCCGAACCGGCGGCCCACGCGCTGTTCGAGGAGCTCTCCGACTTGCTGGATCTCGCGGTGACGACGTGAGCGCTGGCTCGAGGCATCCGCGGTGAAGCTGGATTGGAAGAGCGGGCTCGGGATCGCGTTCAGTGCGGTTCTGCTCTGGTGGACGTTGCGGGGCGTGAACCTCAGCGAAGTGTGGACGGTTCTGCGCACCTCGAACGTGTGGGTGTTCGCCCTCAGTCCAATCGTCGGCACCTGCATCTTCCCGCTGCGCGCGCGGCGGTGGCGTACGATTCTCGAGCCGGTCGCGGGACGCATTCCGTTCGGGCCCCTGTGGCGCAGCACCGCGATCGGCATGATGATGAACAACGTCTTCCCCCTTCGCGCCGGTGAGTTCGCCCGCGCGTTTTCGATCACGCGCGAAGTGCCACGCGTGGCCCTCACGACCGCGCTCGGTTCGCTGGCGGTCGATCGGATTTTCGATGCCATCGTGATCTTCGGGATGATGTTCGCGGCGATGCTCGATCCACGCTTCCCCTCTGGCGTGACGCTGGCCGGCCGCACCGTGCCCGAACTCGCGCAGGTCGGCGTGGGCGCGATGTTGGCGTTGCTCGTCGTGTGCTATGCCATGGTCATGCAGGCGCCGCGCGTGCTGTCGATGGTGCGCTGGGTGGCACACCGCGTGCTGCCGCGATTCGAGGATGTCGTGGTGGGCTTCGTCGAAAA
The DNA here is from genome assembly GCF_044376735.1 of Gemmatimonas sp. GTDB lineage: Bacteria > Gemmatimonadota > Gemmatimonadetes > Gemmatimonadales > Gemmatimonadaceae > Gemmatimonas. Next base: position 30,311 of record NZ_JBILKJ010000003.1, on the reverse strand, counting down.
CGCGATGGGAGGGCTGGCCGTGCTCCGCGATGGCCGACGATTTCTGGCGGTGCTGCTGTGGGCCATCGCGCACTGGGTCGTCAACGCGCTGGCGATGTACGTCGGGTTTGTGGCCTTGGGCATGGATGTGCCGCTCAGCGCCGCATTCTTCCTACAGGGCGTGGTCGCGCTGGCCGTCGCCGTACCGAGTTCCCCCGGCTTCTTCGGAGTCTTCGAGCTGTCGTCGGTGCTCGGCCTGGCCGTGTACGGTATCGGCGACAAACTCGCCGTGAGCTGGGCGCTCGCGTATCACCTGCTGAGCTTCATTCCGATCACGATCATCGGGGCCGTGTATTTCGCGCGACTGGGACTGAGCGTGGGTACGCTCAGTGGCAAGAGCACCGAACTCGCGCCGATCGACCATCCATGACCTCCGCATCGCGCACCGAGCGCGCGCACGCCAAGATCAACCTTGTGCTGCGCATTCTGGCCCGTGAAGCGAGTGGCTACCACGGCATCGAAACGCTGTTCCAGTTGCTCGAACTGCATGACCTCGTGCACGTGCGCGTGGGGACCATGGCGCCGTCACTGTCCTGCGCCGGCCCCACCATGCCAGCCGGAGGGCTCGGCCCGGTGGAGCAGAACCTCGCATGGCGTGCGGCGGTGGCGTATACCGAGGCGAGCGGTTGGAGCACGGGCTGGGCGATCGAGATCGAGAAGCAGATCCCGGTGGGCGGTGGACTCGGTGGTGGCAGTGCCGACGCGGCCGCGGTGTTGCGTGCCTTCGAGGCGCTCAGTCCCACGCCGCTGGGCATGCCGCGGTTGCTGCAGATCGCCGGGACGCTCGGCGCCGACGTGCCCTTTCTCGTGAGCGGCGCATCGCTGGCATGGGCATGGGGGCGCGGTGACCGTCTGCTGCCACTTCCGGCGCTACCGACGGCCACCGTGTTGCTGGCCGTCTTCTCCGATGGGGTGAACACCGGCGCCGCCTACGGGGCGTTCGCCCGCGCCCGCGAGGCACGCGGCGACACTGCACAGGCGTTGGCGTATCCGGCCGGTGCGTTCTCGTCGTGGGCATCGATCGCCGCCCTCGCGACGAACGATTTCGAACCCGTCGTGTGCGAGATGCACGCGGGCGTCGCGGGCATTTTGCCGCTCCTCCGCGACATGGCCGCGACGGCGAACCGCGACGGTGCCACCGCCATCGGCATGATGAGCGGGAGCGGAGCCACCTGCTTCCTGCTGCACCACGGCGAAGGGGCGCTGCTCGCTAACCCGCCGATGGCGTTCCGCGCGACCTTCACCCGCTGAGCCGCGCCACGGGCTCACCGTCGCCCGCGTCGGAGCGAACACACAGACCGTGCCCACCGCGTCGGCATGACATCGCCGGGAAGCCCCTGCCGGATGGACGGGGGCGTATCAGGCCAGAGCCACCTGGGCGGCCGGTGTGCGACGATCACCCGTCTGCTCATACTCGCCGTCAGCCTGAAGCTCCCACGCCGTGCCATCGCGGCGATACGCGTCAAGAATGGCATCGAGCCGCGCGTGGAACGACGCGCCAAGCACCGGCACCAGCACCTCAACCCGCCGCCGGAGATTGCGTGATCGCAGATCCGACGAGCCGATGAGATACTCCGGATGGCCGTCATTCTCGAAGCGGTAGATCCGCGAATGTTCGAGCAGCTGTCCTACGACCGAGGTCACCCGGATGCGGTCAGAGACTCCGGGAACGCCAGGGCGCAGGATGCAGATACCGCGCACGATGAGCTCCACCTGGACGCCCGCCTGCGAGGCCTTCTCGAACGCGTGGACCATCTCACGATCACCGAGTCCATTGATCTTGATCGTGATGCGCGACGGCTTCCCGGCTCTCGCGTGGTGAATCTCGCGGTCGATGCGGTCCAGCAGTCCCGTCAGCAACTGATGCGGCGCCACCAACGCACCATGCGGCAACGCCGCAGGCGGTGCGTGATGCTCCGTCAGGCCGGCAAACAGCACCTGCATCGCGTCGGCCAACTCGGGGCGCGCCGAAAACAGGCTCAGATCGGTGTACTGCCGTCCCGATCGCGGATTGTAGTTGCCAGTGCCCACGTGCACGTAGCGCACCGTCGCGCCGCCCTCGGCCCGCGTGACCATCGCCACTTTCGCGTGCACCTTGAGCCCGGCGATGCCGTACGTCACCTGGACACCGGCAGCTTCGAGCGCACGCGACCACTGCACGTTGTGTTCTTCGTCAAAGCGCGCCTTGAGTTCCACCACCACCGCCACGCGCTTCCCCGACGCCGCGGCCCGAACCAACGCGTCCACGATCGGCGACGGATTGCCCACGCGATACAGCGTCGCGGCGATTGCCGTCACGTCCGCATCGTCAGCCGCCTGTTGAAAAAACCGAACGACGCTGTCGTCGAAGCTTTCGAACGGATGGTGCAACAGCAGGTCGCCATCGCGCAGCAGGGCGAACATGGAGCGATCGCCCACGGGCCGCCGCGTGCGCCGCGGCGGAAATTCCAGCGACGGATCCTTCGGCAGCGGGAGGGACTGCAGGCAACGCAGATCAAGGAGTCCGTCCACGTGCTGCACCGCATCCACGGTGAGCTCCATGTCGCGGCCGATTGCCTCGCGCCTCAGGGTTTCGAGAATCAGCGCGCCCACCGCGTCGGGCATACGGCGCTCGACTTCCACCCGAACGGCCGGGTTGTGCACGCGCCGCTCGGTCGCCAGCGCCACGGCACCGAGCAGGCTGCCGGTTTCATCATCCATGATGGGGAGATCGCCGCCGCGCGTCACGCGGAAGAGATACGCGCTCTCGACGATCGTGCCCGGATGCAGCAGATGCGCGTGGGCCCGCAGCACCTCCTCGATGGCGATGACCGCACCCGCACGATCCGGCACCGTCAGCAACCGCGGCATGTGGCTCGGCAGATCGTGCTCGGCGAGCCGTACGCGCTCGCCCGGGGCCAGGCGGTAGAGCACGGCGAGGAATAGCCCGAGATGCGGCAAGTGCGGCAACGGATGCCCGGGACTGAGCGTGATCGCCAACGGGCGCAGGTCGGGCTGAATCTCCTCGAGATACTGCACGCGGAGCAGATCCTGCTCGTCGCTCGTCAGTTCACTCCATGCCAGCAGGCGCACGCCAGCCCGCTCGGCCTCGCGCAGACAGTCCGCGGCGCAGCGCGTCTGGCGCGCGAGGAGTTCGTCGATGCCGCGCTCCACCGCCCGCAGTCGCTCGACAGCGGGCCCCGCGTCGTCGATGGCCGCACGGCGCAGCTCAGCCATGCGCACCATGTACAGCTCATCGATGTTGCTGGTGACGATGCCCAGGAAGCGAAGCCGCTCGAGCAGCGGCACGGCGTGATCTTCGGCCAACGCGAGGACTCGGCGCTGAAACGCCAGGAGACTCAGTTCGAGGTCGATCTCCACGTGAGCAGAGGAAATGGTGGGCAGTCGGAACTCGCGAGACGGGACGCGAGCGAAGCTACCGTCCGCGCGGCCATATTGCAGCATGCCCGAGCGATTCGACCTTCCTATGCAGTTCACGCCGCGCCCGGGCGACCCCGCCCCGCGTCGCATCCGGCGGATCGGACGTCTCGTTGCCATCCTGGGGGTGGCCGTGATTTTCATCGCCCTGCTCTGGGTGTTCACCGGCATTCCCTCGCCGGTGGCGACCGCCATGGACGACGCGATGTGGGCGCCGTGCCCGGCGCAGTACCAGGCCGCCCGCACGGCCGTCGATTCCGGGCTGGCGGATGGCTACGTGCTGCGTCCGCGCACGCGCTTCGAGCGGGCGATCACCTGCGGGAGCGAGCGGCGGCGGCGCGCGGCGGCACCGCGCTGATCGGGCGCGTCTTTCGTCGGTGGGCGCAGGGGTGGATTATTCGGCATGCCCACCACCCTCCCCGCTGTCCCGACGATCGACGATATCCGTGCCGCTGCCGTGCGCATTGCGCCGCACGCTCAGGTCACGCCCCTGCTCACGTCTCCGGCCCTCGACGCGCGCGCCGGCGGCCGCGTGGTGCTCAAGGCCGAGGTGCTGCAGCACACCGGTTCGTTCAAGTTGCGCGGCGCACTCAATCGCTTGCTGCAACTGACTGACGACGAACGGTCGCGCGGCGTCGTGGCGTACTCGTCGGGCAATCACGCACAGGCGGTGGCGTACAGTGCCACGTTACTTGGCCTGCGGTCGGTGATCATCATGCCGAAGGATGCGCCGGCGCTCAAGATCGAGCGCACGCGTGCCTTCGGCGGCGAGGTGGTGCTGTACGACCGCTACACCGAAGACCGCGTAGCCATTGGCGGCGCGATTGCGGCGGAACACGGGCTCACGATCGTACCGCCCTTTGAAGACGCACACATTGTGGCCGGACAGGGCACCCTGGGCCTCGAGGCACTGACCCAGGCGACAGCGATGGGCTACACGCCCGATACGCTCCTGGTCTGTTGCGGTGGTGGCGGGCTGACCGCCGGTTGCGCCATCGCGGCGGAGAGCGTGTCCCCGTCAACCGTGGTCCATCCGTGTGAGCCGGCCGAGTTCGATGATACGGCGCGTTCATTGCGACTGGGATATCGCGTCGGGAACGAACCGGGCAAGCGCTCGATCTGCGATGCGATCGTCACCGAGATTCCCGGGGAGTTCACCTTTTCGATCAATCAGCCGCGTGTGGGTGCCGGCCTTACGGTCACCGATGACGAGGTACTGGCGGCGATCGCGTTCGCGGTGCGCGAACTCAAACTGGTGGTAGAGCCGGGTGGCGCGGCCGCGCTGGCCGCGTTGCTGGCCGGCAAAATCGAGACAGCCGGGCGCACCACGCTGGTCGTGGTCACGGGAGGCAATATCGATCCGGCGATGCTGTCGCGGGCGATCGGTGTCCACTGACGCCGCAGCGACCGTGCTGGTGCTGCCCGGTCTGTACGACTCCGGACCGGCGCATTGGCAGTCGCGGTGGCAAGCGCAGGCCACCACGCTGCTCGTTGAACGTGTGGTGCAGCAGGACTGGGCAGCGCCGCGCTGCGCCGACTGGGTGGCGCGGCTCACGCACGTGCTCAGCGAGAGTACCCACGATGTCGTGCTGGTCGCGCACAGCAGTGCCTGCGCCATGGTCGCCCACTGGGCACGCGAGGCACCGCAGGCGCTCCTGATGCGGGTGCGTGGCGCGCTGCTGGTCGCGCCCAGCGATCCGTTGGCGGCCGTGTATCCCAGTGGCCCCACGGGGTTCGCGCCGGTGCCGCTACACACGCTGCCCTTCCCGAGTACCGTGGTCGCCAGCCACACCGACGAATACGTGGCATTCGCGCAGGCGGAGCACTACGCCGCCGCATGGGGCAGCCGCCTGTGGGATCTGGGCGACGCCGGGCACATCAACGCGGAGGCCGGATACGGCGCGTGGCCCGAGGGCTGGCGTGCGGTGGAGGAGATGGCGGCGGCCCCGCACTGCCGGGTGGCGCGGTACGCTGACGTGCCGGCGCTGACGGCGTTGATTGATGCCTCGGTGCGTCGGCTGGCCGCGGAGTACTACTCGGAGGCGCAGATCGCGTCGTCGCTGGACTACGTGTTCGGCGTGGACTCGAGTCTCATTCACGATCACAGCTACTACGTGCTCGAGCAGCGCGGCGTGCTTGTGGCCGCCGGCGGCTGGAGCGATCACCAGACGTTGTTCGGCGGCGATCAGTTCCAGCATCGCGGCGAAGGACGCCTCGATCCCGCCACATCGCCGGCTCGCATCCGCGCCTTCTACGTGCACCCCGATCACGCGCGGCGCGGCTATGCAAAACGACTGCTGGGCGTGTGCAGCGCCGCCGCCGAACGCGCGGGCTTCTCGAGGCTGTCGCTGATGTCGACGCTCCCGGGCGAGCCGTTGTATCGGGCGCTGGGGTTCGTGCCGGAGGCCGGCGTGGACTACGCCATGCCCGACGGGACCACGCTGCCGTTGATCCCGATGACGAAGGCGATTGGGTAGGGCTCGACGACGGCAACGGCAAAAGCAACAGCAACAGCAAAAAACCCCTGCCAGAACACGGAGATCACGGATCACACCGAAACGGCCACGGATAAGCGAACAGCGCTTTTTGCTTATCCGTGTTTTTTCAGTGTATTCGGTGCCATCCGTGTTCCGGCTGTTCCGAAGCTTTCGGGACCACCACGCGCCCGAGGATGAGCACAGGGACCAAGCCCGAAGCCAAAAAGCCCGAACTGGTGTTTCATTACGCAGGCATTGCCCGCTCAACGAGTCCGTTCACATCCGATACCCGAAGCAACCCATGAACGTTTCCGCCCACGCCGCCCGCTTTGCCGCCGGCACGGCCCTGCTGTTCGCCGCCGCCACCACCGCCGGCGCCCAGGCTACCCAGCCCGACTACGCCGCAGCCATGCACCGCGAGCACATGAACGAGACGCCCACGGCCTCGGCCGGCGCCCGCATCGCACCGCGTACCGATGTCGTGGGTGAGACCGTGACCTACGCCACGATCAACGGCAAAGCCATCAAGGGTTTCCTCGCCAAGCCGGCCGCCGGCGCCAAGACGGGCAAGGCGATCATCATGGTGCACGAATGGTGGGGGCTGAACGACGGCATCCAGGCCATGGCCAAGCGATATGCGGGCGAAGGCTATACCGTGCTGGCCGTCGATCTGTTCGGTTCCGTGGCCACGACGCCCGACGCCGCCATGAAGCTCTATCAAGCGGGCATGGCCGACATCGCCGGTGGTGAGAAGAACCTCGGCGAGGCCATCACGTACCTCAAGAAGGCCGGCGCCACGTCGATCGGCTCCGTAGGCTACTGCTACGGCGGCCACTGGTCGCTGCGCACCGGCCTCGTGGGCGGCGCCAACCTCAGCGCCGTGGTGATGTACTACGGGGCGCCGATCACCGATCCGGCACAGCTCGCGCGACTCAAGGCGCCGGTCTTAGGCCTCTTCGGCGGCAAGGACACGGGCATCCCCCTCGACAGCGTGCGCGCCATGGAAACGGCCATGAAGAAGGGGGGCCGCACCGTCACCATCAACGTGTACGCGAATGCCAACCACGCCTTCGCCAACCCCACCGGGCAGGCCTACGACAAGACAGCCGCCGAAGACGCCTTTGCCAAGACCGTGGCGTTCTTCAAGGCGAACCTGAAGTAGCCGGCCCTTAATCGAGGTCACGCCGCCCCACACGCGTGACCTCGTCCGTCGGTGGCGATAGATTCGGGACATGACTACTCGTCGCGATTTTCTCGTTACCGGCGGCGCCGCCCTCGGCGCGCTGGCGATCGGCCCGAGCGCGCTAAGGGCCCTGCCCGGCCTTAAGCCGCTCCCCGCGCTGTACACCGACGCGGCCACCCGCGAACTCATGATGGAGGCGCTCGACGCCGCCAAGCGCTACGGCGCCTCATGGGCCGACGTGCGCATCTCGCGCAATCGCAACAACAGCATTCAGACCCGCGAGCGACAAGTCACCGACGTCGTCGACACCGACACCATGGGCTGCGGTGTTCGCGTGCTGGTGGACGGCTGCTGGGGCTTCTGCGCCACGCAGGAGCTGACCAAGGAAGGCGTCGGCACTGCCGCGCAGGAAGCGGTCGCCATCGCCAAGGCCAATCGCATTGCGCGCGACCGACGCGTCGAACTCGCACCGTCGCCCGCGCATCCGAACGCCACGTGGCGGAGCGCCTATCAGATCGACCCGTTCACCGTGCCGGTGGAAACCAAGGCCGATCTGTTGTTGCGCGCCAACGCCGAAGCACTGAAAGTGCCCAACGTGCGCTTCGTGAACTCCGGTCTCTCGTTCGTGAAGGAAGAGCGCAACTACGCGAACACCGACGGCTCCGTGATCACGCAGGACTACGTGCGCAGCTGGGTCACCATGAGCTGCACCGCCGTGGCCCCCGATCGCTCCGGCACCGCGGTGCGCGGCCCCGAAGTGGTGCAGCCCGCCGGTCGCGGCTGGGAGTACGTGCTCGAAGCTGACATCGTGAAGAACGCCACCAAGTGGGGTGAGGAAGCCGCCGAAAAGCTTACCGCCAAGCCGGTGGAGCCGGGGCGCTACGACCTCATTCTGCATCCGTCGCAGCTCTTCCTCACCATTCACGAATCGCTCGCGCACCCCACCGAGCTCGATCGCGCCATGGGCTACGAGGCCAACTACGCCGGCACCAGCTTTATGGCGCCGCCGGAGAAGGTGCTCGGTTCGCTCAAGCTGGGACCGCCCATGATGAACCTTGTGGGCAACCGCGACGAAGTCGGCGCGCTCGCCACCATTGGCTACGACGACGACGGCGTGCAGCCCGACACCTTCCACATCGTGAAAGACGGCATCCTCAACGACTACCAGACCACGCGCGAACAGGCGCCGTGGCTGTCGTCGTGGTACGCGAAAAATGGTAAGCCGGTGCGCTCGCACGGCTGCTCGTACGCACAGAGCTGGGCCGATGTGCAGTTCCAGCGCATGCCCAATGTGTCGCTACAGCCCGGCGCGAAAGACTTGAGCTGGGATGATCTCATCGCCGCCACCGACAAAGGCATCGCCATGATCGGCCGCGCCTCGTATTCCATTGATCAGCAGCGCTACAATGCGCAGTTCGGTGCGCAGCTTTGCTACGAAGTGCGCAAGGGGAAGATCGTGGGCCAGGTAAAGGACGCCGCCTACCAAATGCGCACGCCGGACTTCTGGAACACCCTCGACATGCTCGGCGGCAAAAGCAGCTACGAGTTTGGCGGCACCTTCAACGACGGCAAGGGGCAGCCAGGCCAGGCCAACGCCGTGAGCCACGGTTGCCCACCCACGCGCTTCAAGAACGCGAACATCATCAACACGGGACGTACGGTATGAGCGAATCCATGAGCGACACGAAAGCCATGGCCGCCATCGGCGTGCTCTCGCGGGAACAGGCGCAGGCCATCGTGGAGCGCGCGGTGAAGCTGTCCAAGGCCGACGCTGTGCGGGTGTCGGTGAACAGCGCGCGCGAAACGAATTTGCGCTTTGCCGACAATCAGATGTCCACGTCGGGCGTGACCACCAACAGCACGATCCGTATTCAAAGCGTGTTCGGCAAACGCAAGGCCAGCGTGGTCACCAACGATCGCAGCGACGAGGGATTGCGTCGCGCCGTCGAGCAGTCGGAGGCGCTCGCGCGACTGGCACCGGAAGACCCCGAGTATCTCGGCGAGCTTCCGCAGCAAACGTACACGCCAGTGAACGCGTGGTTCGACCGCACCGCCGATCTCTCGGCCGAAGATCGCGCCACGGCCGCGATGACGGCGCTCGCGCCGGCCCGCGCGGCGAAAGATCTCACCGTGGCCGGCTTCATCATTTGCAACGCGAGTGCCAGCGCCATCGGTAACAGCGCCGGTCAGTTTGCGTATCACCGCGGCACGAGTGCCAACTATACGCTCACCGCGCGTACCACCGACGGCACCGGTTCCGGCTGGGTGGGCAGCGAAAGCAACGACTGGAGCGCCATCGACTTCCAGTCGGTGGCCAACCGCGCCATCGATAAGGCACGTCGCTCGCGCAACCCGGTGGGCATCGAGCCCGGACGCTACACCGTGATCTTCGAGCCCGAAGCCACGGCCAATCTCGTGAGCCTCATGGGTGGAGCCTTCCAGGCGCGCTCGGCCGACGAAGGACGCTCGGCGTTCTCAAAGGCCGGTGGGGGCACAAGACTCGGTGAGAAGATTCTCGATGAACGTGTCTCACTGATTTCTGACCCGGCTGACCCGCTCATTCTCGGGTCCCCGTTTGACGGCGAAGGCATGCCCACGGGGAAGCAGACGTGGGTGCAGAACGGCGTGCTGAATCAGCTCGCGTACAACCGCTTCTGGGCCAACAAGCAAGGCAAGACGGCCACCGGCGGCGCGCAGTCGCTGCGCATGGCGAGTGGCAAGGACACCATCGAGTCGATGATCGCCAGCACCACGCGCGGTGTGTTGGTCACGCGCTTGTGGTACCTGCGTCCGCTCGACGCCCGCACGCTCATGTACACCGGCCTCACGCGCGACGGCACCTTCCTGATCGAGAACGGCAAGATTGCGCGCTCCATCAAGAACTTCCGATTCAACGACTCGCCGCTGTTCATGTTGAACAACCTCGAAGGCGTCGGCGCCGCCGTGCGCACGGCCGGCGGTGAAGGTGGTCCCGGGGTGGCGATGCCGCCCATCAAGGTGCGCGATTTCAACTTCTCCAGTTCGTCGGACGCGGTATGATCGACCCACGCGCGGCGCGCCGCATGCAACTCGCGACGCGCGCCGCCGTGAGCGTGTTCGCGCTGGGTGTCGTCTTCTTTGCCGGGCCACGTCCCAGCGTGAAGTGGACCGACACAAGCCCGTACGCGGCCACGATGCACGTGGTCGCGACGGCGCTACCCGATAGCATTGCCGAATTTCCGGCGTGGTTCGCGACGCAGGAGCGCGCGGCGGGTGTCACCGACCCCGACGTCGCGAAGCGTGTCGTCTTTGCCGACGCCTCGAATCCCGCGAAGACACCGTGGAGCGTGGTGTACATCCACGGCTTCTCCGCCACTCGGCAGGAAACGTCACCGCTTAGCGAGGAGGTGGCGCGTGCCCTCGGCGCCAACCTCTACGAAACACGGCTGCGTGGTCACGGCCTGCCGGGCGATTCGCTGGGACACGTACAGGCACGCGACTGGATGAGCGATGCCGCCTTCTCGCTCGACGTGGCCCGTCGGCTCGGCGATTCGGTGCTCGTGATCGGCACCAGCACCGGCGGCACGCTAGGCGTGTGGCTGGCCACGCTGCCCAAGCCCGTGCGCGAAGGGCTGCGGGCGCTCGTGCTGGTCTCGCCCAACTTCGGCCCGAAAGATCCCGCCGCCGGCCTGCTGACGCTGCCATGGGCCGAGGTCGTACTGCCGCGCTTCATTCCGCAGCGTGAGTGGACCGCGAAGAATGAGGAGCAGAAGCGCTTCTGGACCATGCGGTACCCGTCCACCGCACTCTTCCCGATGCAGGCGCTGGTCGAACACGTGCGCGAGGCCTCGTTGAATGACTACGACGTGCCGACGCTGGCCTTTTACAACGAAGGCGATCAGGTGGTGGATGCGAAACGCACCACCGCGTGGCTCGATGGGCTCGACGCAGAAGGCACGGTGAAAGCAGTGCGCGTGATGGTCGTCCCCGCCAATGGAGAAGACGGCCACGTCATTGCCGGTCGTATCGTGGCCCCGAGTCAGACCGCGACCTTTCGCGATCGCATTGTGGCGTTCGTGCGGAGGTAGTCGGCACCAAGCCCTGACTCGCCTACATGACGCGAGTCAGGGCTCGCGGAGCCTGATCAAGCCTTCCTGCGCCACCGACGCGACCAGCGTGCCGTCCTGCTGGAAGATCTCGCCGCGCACGAAGCCACGCGCACCCGCCGCCGCCGTGCTGTCCATGCTGTACAGCAGCCACTCGTCGGCACGGAACGGCCGGTGCATCCAGATGGTGTGGTCGAGCGACGCGAGTTGCAGGCGTGGATCGCGGTACGACACCTGATGCGGCAGCAGCGCGGTGGGCAGGAAACCATAGTCCGACGCGTACGCCACGATCGCCTGATGCGTGATGGCGTCGTCGGGGAGTGCCTCGATCACGCGGAACCACACGAACCGCTTCGATCCGCGCGACTCATCGGTGCCCGGAACGTGTGAGGTGAACGAGCGGAAGTCGATGGGACGGTCCTGCGTGAGCACCGTACGCAGTTCCGGCGGCAGCACACCGGCCCGCTCGCGGATCTGGTCGAGCTCCGGCATCAGGTCTTCGGGCGGCGGCACGTCGGGCATCGTGCTCTGATGCTCGAGGCCGTCGATATGTACATGAAACGAAGCCGACAGATGGAAGATCGCCTCGCCATGCTGGATCGCCGTCACGCGTCGGCTGGTGAAGCTGCCACCATCGCGCGGACGGTCCACGAAGAACACGATCGGGGCCTTGAGATCGCCGGCGCGCAGGAAGTACCCATGCACCGAGTGCGCCTCGCGCGGCTCGTCCACCGTGCGACGCGCCGCCACCAGCGCCTGGGCGAACACCTGCCCGCCGAACACGCGGCCGGTGCCGAGATCGCGGTTCTGCCCGCGATAGATGTTGACCTCGAGCTTCTCGAGCTCGAGTAACGACAGCAATTCCTTGACGACGCTCATGACGGGGAATATGCGCGCGAGTTGTGGCCGACGCGACGCGGCGGTAGCATGGGCGCATGAATCGTGCGCTTCGCTCCTTCCTGTTGGCGTTGGTCTGTGCTGTCGCCGCCTGGTCGCTGGCCCGCACCAAGGGCGCGTCGCCGCCGACGCGTCCTGCGCCGGCGGCCGCCCCGGCGGCCGTTCCAACACCGACACCATCCGGCCCGGCGTCGTCCACCAGCTCGGTCGGCTTCCGCTCCACCGCCCGCTTGGCCGAGCACTACGAGAAGCACGGACGGGAGTTCGGGGCCATCTCGCAGGCCGAGTACCTGCAGCGTGCCCAGCAGCTGCGTGACGCGCCGGTAGGGGGTGACGTCGTGGAGGTGGTCCGCCAATCCGACGGGATCATCTCCCGCTTCGACCGCGGCAGCGGTGCCTTCCTGGCCGCCGACCCCGACGGCACGATCCGCACGTTCTTCAAGCCCAACGACGGGGAGGCCTACTTCCGCCGTCAGGCCCGTCGCTCCCCCCGATCCTGAGCCAAGGCGAAGGCACCGATGATCAGCGCCGACCAGCTCCTGGAGCAGTGGGCCCGAACCGCAGACGACGTGGAGCACGGTTACGCGCTCACCTACGAGGACTACCTGAACGACCTCGACGTCCGGCGGGCCCTCGACGACGCCCCCCTCCCCCATTCCGCCCGGGAGCAGTTGGCGAGCCTCGACGCCCGCTTCAAGGCGGCCACCTTCCCCTCGGGCGAGTGCGTCTGGGGGGTGGAAAACGAGGAGGCCGAAGGGTGGGATCGGGTCACCCACTGGTACTACTGGCGGCTGCCGACGCACCCCGGACCCGCCTTTCACGCAGACTGACCGATTAGCTTTCAGGGCTATGTCGCAAAGTCCCGACTCCCCGGAAGCCAGCGTCAGCCTGTCCGAGCGCGTTCGCGCCGCGACTGAGCTGCTCGAACAGTTCGCCGTCAACCGAGCCGAACTGCTCCACATCTCCGACGACGATCGCAATCGCCTGCTCAAGGCCGCCGGCGAGGTGTCGCGTCCCGACGCGATCCTGCGCCGTCAGATGGTGAAGGCGACCAAGCGGAAGAAGCGCGTTGAGCGAACGATGCGCGTGCAGGAGGCGGAGTCGCAGCTGCAGGAAACCGGTATTCGCCGCCTGCGCCGTCAGACGGTGTTTACCACCCCCAACTATCTGCCCCCCGCTACCGACGAGCAGACCACCGTTGAGGTTGAGCCGGACTTCCGCGAGGCGCTGGAAGAGCAGCATTGCTACGTGTGCAAGCGCGACTTCACCGTGCTGCACCACTTCTACGATCAGCTCTGCCCCACCTGCGCCGAGTTCAACTATCGCAAGCGCGGTGAGTTGGCCGACCTGTCGGGACGCACCGCACTGCTCACCGGCGGCCGCGTGAAGATCGGCTATCAGGCCGGCATCAAGCTGCTCCGGTCGGGTGCGCGCCTCATCGTGACCACGCGCTTCCCGCGCGACTCCGCCGCACGCTACGCCGCCGAGCCTGACTTCGAGCAGTGGGCGCATCGCCTCGAGATCTTCGGGCTCGACCTGCGCCACACGCCGAGCGTGGAAGCGTTCTGTCATCACCTGATGGAAACGCACGATCGGCTCGACTTCATCGTGAACAACGCCTGTCAGACGGTGCGTCGCCCGCCCGATTTCTATAGGCACATGATGGACGGCGAGATGGCCGCCCTCAGCAGCATGCCGGAACAGGTGCGCAAGCTCTTGGGCGCCTACGAAGGCGTGCGGGGCTATCACATGCTCCCGGGCTCCACCGACGCCGAAGATGGCGAGATGCTCACCCCGAAAACGCTGCCCCGCGCGTTGGCCGAAGTGGCGGGGATAACGCACGCCGCGGAGCTGTCGCAGGTGGCGCTGTTGCCGGAAGAGCACACCGATCGCGGGCACCTCTTCCCTGAAGGCAAGCTCGATCAGGACATGCAGCAGGTGGATCTGCGCGACCGCAATTCATGGCGCCTGCTGATGCATGAAGTGCCGAGCGTGGAACTGCTGGAGGTGCAGCTGGTGAACGCGATCGCGCCGTTCCTGCTGAATGCGCGCCTCAAGCCGCTCATGCTGCGCACGCCGAATCGCGACAAGCACATCGTGAACGTGTCGGCGGTGGAAGGCCAGTTCTACCGCAAGTTCAAGACGACGCGTCACCCGCACACGAACATGGCCAAGGCCGCGCTCAACATGATGACGCGTACGTCGGCCGCCGACTACGAGTCCGACGGCATCCACATGAACGCGGTGGATACGGGCTGGGTAACCGACGAAGATCCCGTCCACATTGCGGAAAAGAAGGTGGCCGAACATCGCTTCCATCCGCCGCTCGACATCGTGGACGGCGCGGCGCGCATCGTCGATCCCATCATCGACGGCATCAACACCGGCGAGCATGTGTGGGGCAAGTTCCTGAAGGACTACACGCCTACAGACTGGTAGCCTCGCTCGAGCCGCATAGACGGTCAAAAAGCAAACAGCACAAGCAAAAGGTTCACGCGAAGACCGCGAAGACCGCGAAGAGCCGCGAAGCAACGCGAAGAACAGCATTTTTTTGTTTGTCTTCGCGTGCCTTCGCGGCTCTTCGCGGTCTTCGCGTGAACGAGCTTCTTGCTGTTTGCTTTTGCTGTTACCAGCTCAACCCACGCAGATACTCAAGATTTGTCTTCGCACTCGCCAGTTCATCGGCCGCCCCTTCCTGTTCCACGAAGCACGGCTTCTTCGCCAGCTCCGGCACAGCCGCCAGGAAGGCGCGCAGGTCGAACGTGCCCGCGCCGAGCTCCGTGTCCTTGGTCCGGTCGGCCACCACGTTCTTCAGGTGGAACGATCCGATGCGGTCCTTGTGGCGATTCAGAAAGTCCATCGGATCGCCACCGCCCATCAGCATGTTCCCCACGTCGAGCTGGAAGCGCACAAACTTGGGCTCCGTACGCTTGAGGAACACGTCGAGCGGAAACTCGCCTTCCACTTTCCGCTGATGATCCGGCTCGTTGTGCAACGCGAGCCAGATGCCCGCGCGGCGCGCCTCTTCACCGGCCGCGTTGAAGCGGTCGGCCCAGATCTTCCACGCGTCGAGTGACCGCTTCGTTTCACTGGGCAGGCTCGGCATCACCAGATACTGATGCCCCAGCAGCTTGGCCGTGCGCAGGCTCTCCGACCACTCGCTGAGCAGCGTTTCCGGCGCGATATGGGCCGACGTGGCCGTCAGTCCCTCGGCCTTGAGCGTCGCCTTCACCTGTTGCGGTGAGCGATCGAAATTCTTGAAGCTCCAGAGGAGCTCCACGTCGGTGTAGCCGATGGCGCGGATCGCCGCCAACGTCTTCTCCGGGTTCTCCTTCATGGCCTTCCGCACCGCGTACAGCTCGAGGCCGATGCGGTCCAGACGACCGGCGGCGGATGGGGCATCGCTGGCCCCGGCTGCACGGGCGGTCAGGAGCGCGCCGGCGCCAGTACCGAGGGCGGCGAGGAAAGAGCGACGGGGCATCGGGTTCGTCATGCCTTGAGGTTACCGGCGAAACACTGAACGCGCGACCGTGTGGGCGCGTAAGTTTTCCGAGAGTCCTTCCCACCTCCGGAGTCGAGCATGTTTGTGATGTCCCCCCGACGGGCCGCGGCCTGTCTGGCTGCGGCCCTTGTGGTCGCCACCCCCGCCTTGGTTCAGGCGCAGAACGCCAACGCCGGCTGGGATGCGCAGCAGATCCTGCGCACCGAATCGTTCGTGAAGCCGCCCGAGAATCTCGTGCGCATGATCACGACGCCCCGCGTTGATATCTCGTTCACCAATGCGAGCCCCGATCGCCGCTGGTTCCTGCGCGCGACCGGCAGCGACCGTGGGGACATCAAGGCCTACGGTGCGCCACACATCTGGCTCGGTGGCGTGCAGGTCGATACGCGGGCCAATCGTGCACGGTCGCTGACCACCAGCAATCGCAGTGGCCTCACCCTCGTCGACCCGAAAACGGGCACCACGCGCGCCATCAGCGTGCCCGCCGGTGCATCGATCTCGTCGCCGGTGTGGTCGCCGCGCGGGACTCAGGTGGCGTACATCGCCAACTTCCCCACCGGCTCGTACGTATACGTGGCCGATGTCGCAAGCGGCACGTCGACGCAGCTGTCGCGGCGCGCGTTGCTGGCCACGCTGGTCACCACCATCGAGTTCACCGCCGACGGCCGGTATGTCGCGGCGGTGCTCGTGCCGGAGAATCGCGGCGCGGAGCCTGAGCATGGCGCCGGCGGTATCGAAGACGGTCCGCAGGTGCGGCTCACCGACGCGCGCGCGGTGCCGCAGCCGGTGCATTTCAGCCTGCTGCAGGACCCGCACGACAAGGCGCTGCTCACGTACTACACGAAAGGGCAGCTCGCCCTCATTGACGTGAAATCCAAGGCCGTGCGCGCGATCGGTGCGCCCGCCACCATTCGCGACATCGATGCCGCGCCCGACGGCGCGTTCGTGCGCGTGACGCGCATGACGGAGCCATACTCGTACCTCGTGCCGGTGTCGAGCTTCGGTTCGGTCGAGGAGCTGTGGGACGCGAACGGGAAGGTGATCACCACGCTGGCTACCACGGCCCTGCGTGAGGGCGCGCCGGCCGACAATGGCGATCCCACCGCCGCGCCCGGTGCCGCCCGCCGCGGACTCGGCGCCGACAGCGCCAAGCGCAACATCCAGTGGAATCCCATCGGCACCGGACTGCTGTACGTGCAGACCGGCAAGGTCGTGCACTGGCGCGCACCGTTCGGCGCCAACGACACCACGGTGCTGTATCGGGGCAGCGCGCAGCTATCCACGGTGCTGTACAGCAGCGACAGCAGCACGATGTTCGTGACCGACAGCGGTGCCACCATCGCCGTGCGCGTGAAGGACACCTCCAAGCGCTACAACCTCGGTCGCACGGTCACGTTGCCGGCGGCGATCGCCGGCTTCGGCGGCGGTGGCGGTGGGGCGGGTCGTGGCGCCGTGGACTCCACGCAGGGCACGGTGCTGCTGCGCACCGCGGCCGGCGGACGGCGCTACGTGCTGCTGGCCAAGGACGGCAAGTCGATCGCCCTCTCGGGTACGCGCGCCTACGGCGCCAAGTGGGCCACGCAGGCACCGCGTCCGTGGGTGGACAAACTCGATATCGAATCGAAGACCCGCACGCGCGTGATGGACAGTCCGGCCACCATGTACGAAGAGTTCGTTGCGCCGCTCGATGATGACGTCTCGCAGTTCATCGTGACGCGCGAGTCGAACACCACCATCACCGATGCCTGGCTGCGCACCGCCGGCAGCACCGACGCGAAGAAGCTCACCGCCAATCTCGACGTCGCCCCGGAAGTCACCGGTGCGCAGTTCAAGCGCCTCGAAGTCACGCGTCCGCGCGACGGCACCAAGTTCTGGGTGGAGGTCACCCTGCCCCGCGACTGGAAGCCGGGCACCAAGCTCCCGGGCGTGATCTGGTTCTATCCGCGCGAGTTCAGCAGCGCACAGGACTACGAGCGGTCGCGCTATGTCACCAATATCAACAAGTTCCCCGAAGTCCCGTCGGCGCGTCCGGCCACCGCCACCAAGTTGTGGGTGAGTCAGGGCTACGCGTTTATCGAACCCGATATCCCGATCTTCGGCGATGCCGGCAAGATGAACGACAACTACACGCGCGACCTCAAGGAAAATCTCGATGCCGTGCTCGACGCCGTGGTGGAAGCCGGCTTCGTGGATCGCGACAAGATGGGCCTCGGCGGTCACAGCTACGGCGCGTTCAGCACGGTGAACGCCCTCTCGCTCATGCCCAACTTCAAGGCCGGCATCGCTGGCGACGGCATGTACAACCGCACGCTCACGCCGTTCGGCTTCCAGAGCGAGCGTCGCAATTTCTTCCAGGCGCAGGACACCTACCTCGACATGTCGCCGTTCCTGCGGGCCGACAAGATCTCGGGCGCGCTGCTCCTGTATCACGCCATCGAAGATCAAAATCAGGGCACCGATCCGATCAGCTCCCGTCGCATG
The DNA here is from genome assembly GCF_044376735.1 of Gemmatimonas sp. Lineage (GTDB taxonomy): Bacteria > Gemmatimonadota > Gemmatimonadetes > Gemmatimonadales > Gemmatimonadaceae > Gemmatimonas. The sequence continues at coordinate 12,230 of NZ_JBILKJ010000003.1, read as the reverse complement.
TTCATGGCGCTGCAGGGACTCGGCAAGCAGGCCGCGCTGTACATGTACCCGTACGAAGATCACAGCGTGGCCACGTACGCCAGCGATCTCGATCTCTGGGCGCGCTGGGTGGCGTGGATGGACACGTACGTAAAGAACCCCAAGCCGGCGCAGCCCAAGGCGGCGCTCGTTCCGTAGGTTTTGGTGGTGACCACGCCACCTCCTCCGCAGTACTTCGCCAGCGCCGCCGACTTCCGGCGCTGGCTCGAAACCCACCACGACGCGCACCGCGAGCTCGTGGTGGGTTTTCGCAAGGTGGGCACCGGTATGCCGTCGATGACGGGCGCGATTCCATTCGGCAACAGCAAGCATGGTAAAGCCGCGCCACCCGGACGTTGCGTCGAAACAGCCCGTCGCGCAACGGAACGGTGACGGCCAGCACCCGAGTCGGACGCATGCTCGGCGCTCCCCGGTCCCGGAGCGCGCATGCCCGACGCGGCGCCGGCAGCGCGTGGCGTCTACAAACCCCGGCGTCCGCAGGCGTCGCCGCTGAAGGCGAACGGCGCGCGCCGTTGCGCTTCCGGGCGGCGGACGCACTGGGCGCGTCTGTGGTGAATCGACCGAAGCGGACACTAAAGAACCGAGCATGGCCGCAACCGTCCGTCGCGCGGCCCTGGTGCCCGACCATGAAATCGGTGTGGGCTCTGGGTGTGTAGGCCGCACCGTCCGCGGCTTAGCAGAGTCGTCATCCCGTCCACAAAACGACAAACGCCCGACGGTTTCCCGTCGGGCGTTTGTTGAACGCGGGCTTCCGCAGTTCAGACGAGCGTGTTGCCGCGGCCCCGCCGGCGAGCCAGACCCAACACCGCAAACATACCGACACCGAGGAGCGCGACGGTGCTGGGCTCGGGCACCGCGGAGAAGGCGTAGTTGGTATACTGTGGGCCGTTCGCCCAGTCCGAGACGTAAGCCGACGCGTCGCCGATATCCCGATACAGGCCGCCCGTGCTCATGACATAGTCATGATTCTGGATGGATGCGCCAACGCCGAACGTGCTGTACCAGCCCGAGTTGTTGATGTTAAGCGCGTTGTTGTCGACGGTGGAGATCAGGTAGTCCGTGGGGATCCCACCAAAGAGCAGCGCAGCGGCCTGTCTCGCCGAGTAGGCCGTCGGGATTTCGAAAGAGTATGGCCCTTGGTCAACCGTCCAAGAGCCGATGAAGGTCTGTGCGGACGCGGAGCCTGCGAAGAGGGTGATCGCGGCGAACGCGGTCACTACACTGCTGTACAGCTTGCGCACTGTGGTTCTTCCGGTCTGAACGTGAGCTGGATTCACTTAGACTACATCGAATGGATGATGCGGGTGAACCGCCTCTCCGATGCTCGTAGCCAGCAATATTCGCGCCAAAGCGATTCGACTGAGCGGCGCATGCGAGCAAGGCACAGGTTGCCAGAGCGCAACAGAGTACATGACCGGTATTTCAGCGCGCGCTCCTCTGTTCGGAGATCTGTAGGGTGGGCGCGTAAGACCGTTGCGCGTGCGCTACAGTGCGAACGTGCTCGCGCGCCTTCGTCCGTTCCGGGGGTGACGGCAACTGGCCGCGTGGTCGTCCGCGTAGCCACTCTTCAACGTACCCATCAGCAGCAGCGTACTCGTCCCGCGCCTCATCCTCGCGGATATGCGGGTATTGAAGTCGGCTATGGCTGGTATGCCAGCCGCCCCCGTGGCATGCGGCACAAGTCGGCGCCCGCCGCCGCGGACGGTCCACCCGCCATCGTCCCCGCGCCCCGACTCGCGCCGACCGAGGCCAGCCGCCGTTGGGCGAAGGCCCTACGGCGGCGGCGTTCCAGCAGATCTTCGAGGTGGACCCGCTCGCGTGTCCGACGTGTCGCGGTTCCATGCCGTTTGTCGCGTTCATCACCCAGACGTCGGTGATCGCCCAGATCCTCACCCACCTCCGCACCCGCGCCGCGCGCGAGGCCCACGCCGGGCCGCGGAGCCCCCCATCGACGCGGGCCCCCGCGAGCCGGGGCACGGCACGCGCCCCATGCTCGTCCGCTGCCCCCCGAACAGCCCCCCGAGCACGCGCCCGCCGCCGCCCGCCAGTCGGTGCTCACGCGGTCGGTGATTTCGCCCGATCTCGACGGATCGTCGATTGGCCCCGATTGGAATTCCTATCCCCCAGTAACTCGGAGATCTTCCCAATCGTGAGCTCCAGCTGCGCGAAGTCACCACGATTGGCATTGGTGAACACGCTGACAAAGAGTGGACCGCCGGGATATTCAATAACGCCGACGTCGCTCCCTGAGGTTGGTGGATAGTCACCCGTCTTGTGCGCGATGCGTACGTCGGAGCGGTACCGTAGTGTTGCCGGCAATCGCGACGTGTAGAATTGCCCGAAGAGCTGATTCATCATGGCCGTGCTGCTGGCTCGACTCCTGGACGCCATGTGCGCGCGGAGCTCGCGGTGCGAGATGCGCAGGTGCGGACGCGCACGCGGTGCATCGCGCTGGCGAAAGCGCTGGTGCAGCGCGATGGGCTGCACGTCCCGACGAGCGCGAGTTCGTGGGTGCCGACCCGGATCGCGCAGCTCGACCTGTCGCCGACGTTGACGACGGAATTGGCGCCCCCGTTGTCGTACTCCCTACCGGCCAGCCCGTACGAGCACCGACCGTTGGCGGCTCGTCACGCGAAACGACGTGACGGGGGCGCCCTGCTCACCGTTGGGTACCGCGCTCCGCGTTTCCCGAACCGGCGCGCGTCGCCACGCAATGAGATCCTGCGTGAGCGTGTCGCCACGCACCTCGGTGCGATTCTCGATGACCTGCTCACCCACCTGAAAGACGCTCACCAGCATCCCCCCGATGAACTGCTCGTCCAGCACGATGCCGTTGTTTTCGTCGGTGGCATAGCGTCCCGCCGCGGCATCAAGGGTGCGCAGCACGTAGTCCTTCACGTTGCGCGTGCTGTCGTTGGCATACACGTGCCGCCAACGAAAGGCCCCGGCTTCCGCAAGCGGCGTAATGGTGAGCGTGACCGGCACGGTGATCTTCACGCTGTCCACCGCGCCGTAGGCTGTGAGCGCCCCACGCCACGTGCCCACCCACCCGTCGGGCGAGGAGACGCGCACCGGCGCGGGAGGCGCGGCTTGCGCCATGACCGACTGCGCCGGCGCCACCGGCGCGACCACCAGCAGGGTACCGGCAAGCCAGAGGCTGCGCACCAGCGCGATCGTCGGGACGAATGATGGCCGCCGTTTCAGCGCGGCGCTGGCACCGGACACAGGCATGGTCGGGGAACGGCGCAAGAGGCAGGGAGGGAAAGTGCAGCGGACTCCTCAAGCATGCGCGCCGCTCGGCGGCGACGATAGGGGTGCGCCCGCTACACTCCCGGAGCCGGCAACGCCCCCGCTACCAGGAACTGCGCCCGCGCAAAGTCGTAGTGCTCCCGCTCTCCCGAGAGATCGCGCCGCACGAACTCGACCGCGGCGGGAGTTGCCGTGCAGTGCCACCGCTGAAGGTGCTGCGGTTACACCGCCGGCGTGAATGCGCCCACGTTGAGTCCGGCCTCGGCGTCACGCGCCGAGGCATACAGGAACAACTCCACCCCGGCGTCGCGCAGGTCGCGCCCCAGCGCCTGTGACGCCGCGTACGATTCGGGTGAAGAAATCGCCGCCCGGTGCGCGCGCAACGGGCCCGCGACCAGATGTCCCCCGCGCGGATCTGCCACCGGCACGGCGGATGGGTCCCCGACGGGTTCGGCCACCCCCGTTGCCGATGGTCCTGCCCGACGTTCCTGCGGCGCTCACGGTGCCCGAGCGAGATCGAAGGCACGCCGACGCCCGCCAGTCGGTGCTGGCGCGGTCGGTGATTTCGCCCTATCTCGACGGATAGTCGACCCACCCCGATTGAAATTCCTACCCCGAGCAGGACCAGTTCGCGTACGAGAGCCAGCAGAAGACCGCTGCCGCTGTCGCGAACGGCGTGTTTCGCGACGAGATCGTGCCCATTCACACGCGCAGAGACACGGGGAAGGGCGCCGAGAAGTCGGTCACCGATATGGTGTTCGACACCGACGAATGCCGGCGGGCCAAGACGACCCTCGAGGGACTCACGAAACTGCGCCCGGCATTCGTGCCCACGGGCACGGTGACGGCCGGCAGCGCCTCGCCATATTCCGACGGCGCGGCCGCGGTGCTGGTGATGCGTGCCGACAGGGCGAAGGCGTTGGGGATCACGCCCCTCGCCCGCTTCGTGAGTTTCGCCACCGGTGGCGTCGCTCCGTGCATCCTGGGCGTCGGGCCCATCGAGGCCGTGCCCAAGGCGCTCAAGCGCGCCGGGTTCAGCCTGGGCGATCTCAAGCTCATCGAATTCAAAGAAGCGTTCGCCGCGCAGGCGCTCGCTGTGATCGAGGAGCTCGAGATGCCCACCGACATCATCAATGTGAACGGCGGCGCCATCGCTCTTGGTCATCCCCTCGGCGCGACCGGCGCCACGCTCACCACGCAACTCGTGCACGAACTCCGCCGCCGCGGTGGAGGATATGGCATGGTCACCCTGTGTATTGGTGGAGGCGTGGACGCGGCGGGGATCTTCGAGGTGTATCCGTAAGGTCTGGTAACGGCGGCACGACGGAAGCTCGGACGGCGGAAGCTCGAGGAGCGGGAAACATCAGCGGGACCTGCCATGCGATTGGCAGGTCCCGCTTCTGTATTCCGACGTCCGAGCTTCCGCGGTGCGAGCTACCCTTGTTCCGTTACTACATCGCCACCGGCTTTTTCGTCGGTACTACCAGCTTGGGCATATCCAGCTTTTCCAGCATCGGATTAAGCCGCGTTGCCGTGGACTGGATCTGTGTATCCACCATCGTGATCACCACGTCGGCGTCACGGCGCACCTCACCGGAGTACTCCATCTGTCCGGGAATGAGTGGCGTCAGGCCGTTGTCCACGTTGGAGAGCAACGCGGACGCGCGCTGCAGCGGGCGCGGGCCCTCGGAGTAGTACGGCGCCACGTCGCTGGTGGGACGCGTGAGCTGCAGGCGAATGGAGTCGAGCTTGCGCAACTCCTCACGCGTGGCGATTACCAGATCCCGGGCCGCGGCGGCGCGCAGGGTGTTGGCGGTCCTCGCGCGCTCTTCGGCCTGCGCCGCAAAGGCCGCGAGGCCACGCTCCGTCTCGATGAGCGTATTCACCGTGGCAACCATGCGCGTGGCCTGTTCGAACTGCGCCTTCACTTCACCGTCGGCGAACTTGGCGGTGGGATCGAGCTTCACCACGAGCGGCTGCTCCTGCGTCTGTCCGAAGGCCGTGATGCGCACCGTGTACGTCCCGGGCAACACCTGCGGGCCGGGCACGCGGCCACGCGCACCCTCCTCGTCGAGGCTGTCGGCCGGCGTATCACTCAACGCGAGCGACGGCGCCATCCGCAGATCCCACGCAACGCGATTGAAGCCGACACTCGCGCTCACCTTGCGCAAACGACGGATCACGGCGCCGTCCTTGAGAATCTCGATGCGAACGGTCGAGTCGGCGGACGTCTTCGCCTCGCTGCCCTTGGTGAGCCAGTAGGTGATGAGCGCTCCGTACTGCGCGTTCTGTCCGCGATACTGCTTGTGTCCGTAGTTGAAAGACTGTTCACCCGTGTTGTAGCGCATGGCGGCGCGCATGGGGAACAGGTGCACCGGCTTGCCAGCCACATCGGCACTCATCTGCTGAATGGGCGACGCATCGTCGAACACCCACAGGGCCCGACCATGTGTGGCCACGACCAGATCGTTGTCGCGCGGATGGACCAGCACCTCATGGACGGCGACGTTCGGCAGATTCTTGAGCGAGAGCTTCGTCCACTGGGTGCCACCGGTCCAGCTGGCGAAGAGACCATACTCCGACCCGTAGTACAGCAGGCTGGGATTCTTCGGATCTTCGCGAATCACCTGTGCGTACGCGTTCGCCGGCAGATTCCCGGTGATGTTCGTCCACGTCTTGCCGAAGTCGGTGGTCTTGAATGCATACGGCTTGAAGTCGTCGCTCATGTGCCGTTCGAACGTCACGTATGCCGTGCCCGCCGCCGTGCGCGAGGCCTCGATGCCGCTCACCACCGCATCCGCGCCCACGCCGGGTACGTTGGGCGCGACATTCGCCCACGTCCTTCCGTCGTCCTGTGACACCTGCAGGTTGCCATCATCGGTACCGGCCCACAGGACGCCCTTCTTCACCGGGCTTTCGGCGAACGAATAGATGGTGCCGTAGTACTCAGCGACCGTGTTCTCCTTGAGGATCGGCCCACCGGCGTCGCCTTGGCGCGACTTGTCGTTCTTGCTGAGGTCTCCGCCCAGCGCGGTCCACGTGCGCCCCCAATCGGCGCTGCGGAACAGCGTACTACCACCGAAGTACACGATGCGTCCGTCGTGCGGCGACGGCACGATGGGCGCGTTCCAGTTGAAGCGCACCGTGTTGCTGTCGGCCGAATAGCCGTCCATGCGCTTGGGCTGCGGCGAGGCCTCGCGCACTTCGTAGCGCCCGAGGTGCGTGGCCTGAATGCCACCCGCCTGGTAGTCGGAGAGGAACCAGTCAGGGTCGTCCGGGTGGCTGATGCCGTAGTAGCCGTCGCCGAACTGGATGAAGCGCCACTCCCACGAATAGATGCTGCTCTTGCGCGTGCGGGTGGGGCCGGTCCACACGCCGTTGTCCTGCAGTCCGCCAGTGACATGGTAGAACGGCTCGCGCATGTCGTACGACAACTGATAGAACTGCCCCACGGGGAGATTGCCGAACCACTCCCAGGCGCCGGCACCGTCGTAGCTCACTTCGAGCCCACCGTCGTCACCCATGAGCAAGCGCTTCGGATTCTGCGGATCGATCCACAGCGCCTGATGATCGCCGTGAAAGTTCCCCGGCACGTTGACGAAGGTGCGTCCACCGTCGAGGCTGTGCATGAACGACATGCCGATCGTGTACACGTGGTGTTCGTTCTTCGGATCCACGCGCAGATCGGCGTAGTAGAAGCCGCGGCCGATCGTATTGGCATTGCTGCTCACCGCCTGCCAGCTCTCACCGGCATCGTCCGAGCGGAAGACGAAGCCTTCCTTGCTCTCGATGACCGCGTACACCATGCGCGGGTTGCTCGGCGCGACCTTCACCCCGATGCGCCCCGTGAGCGAGGGAATGCCACGCGTGAGCTTGGTCCACGTCTTGCCGCCGTCCACCGACTTGAAAACACCGCCCTTCTCGTCGCCGGAGCGGTGCGTCCACTGCTTGCGGTCGAAATACCACATGCCCGCGTACAGCACGTTGGGATTCTGCGGATCGATGTCGATGTCGGACGCCCCATGACGGTCGTCGATGTAGAGCGTACGCTTCCACGTTTCACCGCCGTCCTCGGACATGAACACGCCACGCTCGCCGTTGGGCCCGTACTCCGAGCCCAGCGACGCCGCATAGACTTTGCGCGGATCCCGCGGGTTGATGACCATGCGCGCGATGTGCCGGGAGTCGGCGAGGCCGAGCCACTTCCACGACTTGCCGCCATCGGTGCTCTTGTAGATGCCGTTGCCGAACGACACCGAGTTGCGCGGATTGCCCTCACCACTGCCTACATACACGACATCGGGATTGCCCGGCTCCAGCACGATGTCGCCGATGGTTTGCACGGGCTGCTTGTCGAAGATCGGCATCCAGGTGGTGCCGGCGTTCGTGCTCTTCCACACACCACCCGACGCACTGCCGACGTAGATGGTGGCGGGATCGCCCGGCACTCCGGTTACCGTGGCGATGCGGCCACTCATGTTGGCGGGGCCAATGTTGCGGTAGGCGAGGCCGGCAAAGGTCGTGTCGATGAGACCGGGAGCAGCCGGTGCATTCGCAGGACGTTTCGGTTGGGCGGCCAGGAGCGAGGGCAGGACCAGCCCCAGAAGGAGGGTGCGAGATGGACGCATGGGGAGGAGAAAGGGAGGGAAAGTCGTTCTCAGATTCTTCTGCTCGGAGGCGGACTGCGCAATCTACCAACCCCGACGGCCCTCAAGCGTCGCGGCTGTTTCGGTTGGTGTCGGATCATCTGCAGCGCCTGCAGACGGCCTACGACGACCGTTTCGCGCGCGAGTACGGCCCGTGGCGCCCCGTGGTTGCGCAGGTTCATGACACGTTCCTCGCCTGCGGCGTGCTCGACCGCGGGTTCGCGCGCATCCGGTGCGACGATTGTGCACACGAATACCTGCTCGCGTTCGCTGCCAGTGTCGCTACCTCTGCCCAAGTTGTCACGCCAAGCGGCTCGCCATCTGGACGCAGTGGCTCGACACGACGCCTCTCGCGCCGGTGCCGCACCGGCAGGTCGTGCTCACCATCCCCAAACGGCTGCGCGCCTACCGTCTGTATCGCCGCCGCCTGCTCGGCGAGATCGCCCGCGTCGCTGCCCGCACCGTCACGGCCGCCATTCGCACGCTGACCGGCGAGCGCGACCTCGCGGTGGGCATCGTGGCGTGTTTGCAGACGCGTGGCTCGCGCGCGAATCGGCATCCGCACCTGCACCTGCTCGTGACCGACGGCGGGTTCCGGCCGGACGGGACATTCGTGTCGTGGCCTGGTCACACTCGGGGTTCTACGTGCACACCGCCGTCTGGGAGGGCCACTACGGGTCCCCGAGGACGATCGCGCGTTCGCCAGCCGCCTCGCGCGCTACTGCGCCCGGAATCCCGTCGCACCTTAGCGGCTGACGTACGACCGCGCCGCCAGGGCGGTGACCTACCGGTCCGACAAGTCCGAGGGTCCGACGGCGGGCACCGAGACCGCCGACCCGCTGGAGTTCCTGGCCCCGGTGCTGGTCCACAGTCCCAACAAGGGCCACGTCATGACGCGGTTCTATGGCTGGTATGCCAGCCGCCCCCGTGGCATGCGGCACAAGTCGGCGCCCGCCGCCGCGGACGGTCCACCCGCCATGGTCCCCGCGCCCCGACTCGCGCCGACCGAGGCCAGCCGCCGTTGGGCGAAGGCCCTACGGCGGCGCTCCTCCAGCAGATCGTTGAGGTGGACCCGCTGGCGTGCCCGTCCTGCCACGGCGCGATGGGCATCGTCGCCTGCATCACCCAGACGTCGGTGATCGCCCAGATCCTCACCCACCTCCGGACCCGCGCCGCGCGCGAGGCCCACGCCGGGCCGCGGCGCCCCCCGTCGACGCGGGCCCCCGCGAGCCGGGGCACGCCACGCGCCCCATGCTCGTCCGCTGCCCCCCGAACAGCCCCCCGAGCACGCGCCCGCCGCCGCCCGCCAGTCGGTGCTCACGCGGTCGGTGATTTCGCCCGATCTCGACGGATCGTCGACCCGCCTCGTTTGAAGTTCCTATCCCCCGTGAAGAACCCCAAGCCGGCGCAGCCCAAGGCGGCGCTCGTTCCGTAGGTTTGGGTGGTGACCACGCCACCGACTCCGCATTACTTCGCCAGCGCCGCCGACTTCCGGCGCTGGCTCGAAACCCACCACGACGCGCACCGCGAGCTCGTGGTGGGTTTTCACAAGGTGGGCACCGGTACGCCCTCAATGACGTGGACGGAGTCGGTGCGTGAGGCGCTCTGCTTCGGCTGGATCGACGGCGTGCGACGACGCATTGATGACGAGCGCTATTCCATTCGCTTCACGCCGCGCAAAGCCGGCAGCATCTGGAGCGCCGTGAATCTGCAGCATGTCGACGCGCTGATTGCCGAGGGGCGCATGCAGACGGCCGGACTGGCCGCCTACGAGGCGCGCACCGACGCCAAGTCCAAGGTGTACGCGTTCGAACAGACCGAGGTCGCGTTCTCGGCCCACGACCTCGCGCAATTCACCGAGACGCCGCACGCGCTCGAGTTCTTCGAGCGACAGCCGGCCGGGTATCGCAAGCAGGCGACCTGGTGGGTGATCAGCGCCAAGCAGGCAGCCACCCGGGCCCGGCGGCTGGCGCAGCTGGTCGCCTGCTCGGGGAATCGGGAGCGATTGCCGCAGTACCGCCGCTAAGGACAGGCTCACGAGCGCCGCAGCTTGCGCAGAAGTTTAGTCTTGCCTAAATATTTGTTATGCTCATGCAACACATGATTGTTCGTACACTCTCGACCTGTGCCTGCTCGGCTTCCGTGCTCTCGGCGACGGCCCTCTTTGCCCAGCGCCAGCCGGCCGATAGCACCACACGCGATACCATCGCCCGCGCCCTGCCCGCGCTCCAAGTGACCGCGACCGCCGTGGCCACCGAAGCCCGTCGCATTGCCCAACCCACGGCCCTACTCGCGGGGTCCGAGCTCCGCCGCGCCAACTCCGCCTCCCTCGGCGAAACGCTCCAGCAGATCCCCGGCGTCCGGTCGCTCTCCATGACCACCGGCATCGGCAAGCCGGTGATCCGGGGGCTCACCAACAACCGCGTGGTCACCCTCGCCAACGGCCAACGCACGGAAACGCAGCAGTGGGGGCACGACCACTCCCCCAACGTGGAATCGGCCGACGCCGAGCGGCTGGAAGTCGTGAAGGGACCAGCCAGTGTGCTGTACGGCTCCGACGCCTTGGGTGGCGTGGTGAACGTGGTGCGGCGCCCGCTGCCCGTCGCGACTGCGGCCGAGCGCGTAACGCGTGGTCGCATGGCCACCGCGTGGAACAGCGCGGCGCATTCGCCGTCGCTCACACTCGTTGGCGAAGGCGCGAGTCCGGTGGGCGCGGGTTCGCTGGGTTGGCGACTCAGCGGCACCGGTCGTCGCGCCCTTGACCTGCGCACACCGGCTGGCATCGTGTCGAACACCGGCAACGTGACCGGTTACACCGAGGGCGCTTTGGGCTGGCAGGACGCGCGCGCCGACGTCACGGCCACGGGCTCGCTGCGCGACGAACGCATTCAGGTGGCCGACGATCCCATCACCGCACCCAACTACACGGGACGGCAGAGGATCCGCACGCACCGCGGCACCGTGGACGCCAACGTGCGACGCGGAGGACAGCGCCTGCAACTGCAGGCCGGCATCGAGCAGAACCGGCGCGCGGAGTTCGGGGACGAGCGCACGCAGGAAGTCGCCTTAGGGCTGCTCTCACGATCGGCGTCGGGGTTCGCGCACTGGCATCACACGCCCATCGCCGGTGCCACCGGCGTGGTAGGCGTCGCCGCACAACACACGCGCTTCACCACCTTCGGCAGCGAAACGCTGATCCCCGACAACACGGCGCACTCCCTCGGCGTGTATGCACTCGAACAGCGCACTGTCGGTGACTTCGCGCTATCGGCCGGCGCGCGTCATGATCGGCGCACCCTGTCCACACCGGGCAACCGTGTGCTCGGACTGTTACCCACCAATCGCGCCTTCGCCGCCACCACGGGCACGCTCGGCGCCGTGTATCGCCCCACGTCACCGCTGTCGGTGGCCGTGAACGTGGCGCGTGGCTTTCGCGCCCCGAGTGCCTCCGACCTGTTCGCCAACGGCTTTCACGAGGGCACGCGCGCCTTCGAGATCGGCCGCGCCGACTTGCGGGTGGAGTCGAGTGTGAACGTCGACGCCGCACTCCGGTTGCGCACCGCCCGTGTAACGGGTGAACTCACCGGCTACGTGAATCGCATCCGCGATTACATCTACCTCACGCCGGTCGGACTGCCCGGTCGCGCCCTCGATTCGCTGCAGATCGAACAGGGGAACGCGCGACTGGTTGGTGCGGAACTGGAGGCGACGGTCGCCCTCACGCGCACGCTGTCGCTGCAAGCCACCGCCGATGTGGTCCACGCCACCAACACCAGCGACGACACCGCCCTGCCCTTCGTGCCACCGCCGCGCGCCGTGCTCACGATGCGCTGGGACGAGAAGGCACCGGGCCGTCATGCGTCGCTCTCGAGTGAGTGGAATGCCAGACAGACGCGCACGTTCCGCAGCGACTTCGCACCCAAGGCGTGGAACGTGGTGTCGGCGTCGGCGGGACTGAGTCGCCTCACGCCGCGCGGTCTCGTGCACGTGGACGTGAGCGTACGCAATCTGTTCGACACGCGCTACCGCGACTTCATGTCGCGCTATAAGGAATTCGCGGACGCGGCGGGACGCGCCTTTGTGCTCCGCATCTCGGCCGATTTGTAATTGCCTCCGCGTTGAGATCGTGGTGCCGTTGCGCTGAGGCTTATTCGTCGACGTGAAACGGCGCTGCGTTCGGTGACCGGCATGCGGTTCGGGCGCGCGCGCTCCCCTTCGCGGCTTTCCTGCGCCGGGATGGCCGCGCGCCGTTCGCTACGCTCCGGCGCCGGCCCCTCCGACGCAGAGAGCCGCTGT
>NZ_JBILKJ010000142.1:0-6875 GCF_044376735.1 Gemmatimonas sp. | reverse complement strand
CTGGGCCACCGTCTGCACCAGGAGCGTCTTGGCCAAGCCGGGCACGCCGACCAGCACGATATGCCCACCGGCGAGCAGCGCCGTCACGAGGTCGTCGACCACCTGGGTCTGGCCAACGATTCGCTTCCCGATCTGCGCGGCGAGTTCGCGGCGCGCTTCCGCGAGACGATCGAGCAGGGCGAGGTCGTTCTCGACAGGCGGAGTAGTCACAAGAGCGGTGTGAGATGCGAAATGGACGAGCCCGGAAACACATACGGACGCCCACGGGCGTCCGTTGTACGACGACAGAATGTAACGCGCGGCGCGGCGAGCGCGAGCGGCACCACTAGCGCAGGGCGAAGTCGACGCGCTGCTGCACCGGATAGTTCTCGCTGCGTAGCGACGCCACCAGCGTGTAGTGCCCCGGCGACGGCGGCGACCAGCGCTCGTCGTAGACCACTGAATCGTTCACGTCGAGCAGGCGGTTCTGCATGGCCTGCGTGAACAGGCGGCCGGCGCTCCAGCGCCACACTTCACGGCCGGCCTCGTTCAACACGACGAAATCGTGCGTCCGCCCGTCGGGGAAGTTGAGCTCCACCCGCTTGCGCGAGTCGTTCGCGACTTCGATCGCGAATCGCACCACCCCGCGAGCTGTGTCCACCATGACATGAGACGTAACGCCTTTCTGACCGCCCACGGGAGGGCGCACACCGGCAACCGGGCTCGGCGTTCGCGGACCACACGCGAACATGAGGACGGCGGCGGCCAGCAGTGGAACGATGATGCGCGAAAGCATCAGGGAGAGGGGCGGATGGTCGGGGCGCGGATGACGATGCCCATGATGAGCACCGACATATGCTTGGACGACGCAGGGTCACAATTCGGTACTCCGCCACGTTATCAACGGCACCTGTGGCTGTCAAGCCGCAATTGACCAGCTAAGTGACGATGGCGCTTCGCATTTCGGCGTGGGGCGTTGCCCATACTCGCGAATCGGTGTTTGTTCGGTTTCGGTCATTTTGATACCTTGCGAAAAATTTCACAAGCCTCTAGCTTCCGCCCCGCATGGCAGAGGAACAGCGGACTTCAACACCCGGCTCGACGCCGCCCGGCGAGCAATCGCCGTGGGCGCTCGCCGGACTCGGCATGCAGTTCTTCGCGGCCATCCTGTTTTTTGTATTCGCCGGTAATTGGCTCGACCGCCGGTTCGATACATCGCCGCTCTTCTTACTAGGGGGGCTGTTCGGCGGCGGGGGAGGAGCGTTCTACACCAGTTATCGGCGCCTCACGAAGCCGGTGACTTCACGATCCACGGACGACACTGATTCGTTGCTGAAGCCTTGACGACCGATCGTGTTGCCCCGACGAGAATGCTCCGCGCCGTGCTCGGCTTCACCGCCGCGCAGATCACGTTGGTGCTGTGCGCTGCGTTCATCATGCAGCGGTTTGTCTGGACCGATCTCGAGTCAGCCGGAGCGGTGCGCGCCAGTGCGTGGCTCGCCGTGATCGTGCAGACGTTCACCTTCGCGATCGCGATGCTCGTCGCGCGGACGCAGGTGATGGCGGGGTGGGGACTCGGGGTGCTGCTGCGGTTCGCCACGGTGGCGTTCTGGGCTTTCCTGGGAGCCAAGGCGTTGGGGTTGCCGTCCACCCCCGCGTTGATGTCGTTGGTCGTTTTTTACTTCGTCTCGACAGTGATCGAGCCGATCTTTCTGAACGCTCACTAAGACCTGATTCGGATGCAGTCCATGCTCCGCTCGTTGTCCTGTGCCGTGCTTCTCGCCTTCGCGCCCGTCGCGCTGAGTGCGCAGGAATCCGCCGAACATGCTCCGGCCTCGCCGGCGGCCGGTCCGGTGGACTTCATCACGCCGCACATCACCGATGGCTCGCACCTCGAAATCCCGTGGCCGAACAGCCACCTCGCCAGGGAAGTCGAACTTCCGAAGTGGGCGCCGGTGCACATCGGTGGAATGGAAGTCGATCTCTCACCCACCAAGCATGTCGTGTTCATGCTGGGAGCGGCGCTGCTCGTGGCGGTGGTGCTGATCAGCGCCGCATCGGCTTCGAAGAAGCAGCACGAGACCGACGGCCGCACCAAGGGCTTCGCTGGGGCGATGGAAGCGATGGCGCTGTACCTGCGCAACGAAGTCGTGCTGCCGAACGTGGGCCATCACGGCGAGGCCTTCGTGCCGTTCGCGCTCACGCTGTTCTTCTTCATCCTCACCTGCAATCTGTTCGGGATGATCCCGTACGGCGCGACGGCCACCGGCAACATCGCGGTGACCGCCACGCTGGCCATCATCACGGCCATCGTCGTGGAAGTCGCGGGTATCCGCGCCAATGGCCTCGGCTACCTGAACACGATCTTCTATTGGAACAAGGACCTGCCGATCGTCATGCGCGTCGTGATGTTCTTTGTCATGTCGCCGGTCGAAATGGTGGGCAAGATCTCGAAGCCGTTCGCGCTCACCATCCGTTTGTTCGCGAACATGACCGCCGGACACATCGTGCTCCTCGCGCTCATCGGCCTCATCTTCGCGTTCCAGTCGTGGGCGTTGGCCGGCGTGCCGGTGCTCATGGCGACCGCGATCAGCATGCTCGAACTGTTCGTGAGCTTCCTGCAGGCCTTCATCTTCACCTTGCTGGCCTGCGTGTTCATCGGGCAGATCCGCGAAGCCCACCACTAGGAGCGTTCACTCTCCGGGCAGGTCCTCCCCCTGCCCATGAGAGCCGTAGCCGATCGAGCGATCGGTGATGCCCGTTGGGCCTCGGCCCGCTGACGGGACACGCGGTAGCTGATACCGCCGCCGGGAGTGCACTTCTCAACGACTATTTTCGGAGCGTTACGATGGAAATCATGGGTCTCCTCCAGGCCGCTGCGCCGGTTGTTCAGGATCCGAAGGGCATGGCCATGATCGGCGCCGGCATCGCTGCCGGTGGTGCCGTGATCGGCGCCGGCATGGGCATCGGCCGCATCGGTGGTTCGGCCGTCGAAGGCATGGCGCGTCAGCCGGAAGCCGCGGGTCGTATCCAGACCGCCGCGCTCATTCTGGCCGCGCTCATCGAAGGCGCCGCGCTGTTCGGCGTCGTGATCGGCTTCCAGATCCAGGGCAAGATCACGTTCTAACGTGTTCGCGTGTGGGGCGTCCATCCGGGCGCCCCGCCGCACTCTCTTCTTCTCGTGGACCTCTCCATGCTCGCTCTTTCCGCCCGCCGTATCGGCGCGCTTGCTACCGTGATCGCCGTCACCGCGTCTCCGGCCTTTGCGTCTGAGACTGCCGAAGGTGGCCCGCCGAATCTGCTCGACCCGAATGTCGGCGTGATGGCCTGGACGTTGGTCATCTTTGTCCTGCTGCTCGTCGTCCTCTCGAAGTTCGCCTTCAAGCCGCTCTTCGCTGCCGTCGAGGCGCGGGAAAAGGCGCTCGAAGACGCAATCGAAGGGGCTAAGCGCGATCGTGCCGCGGCCGAGTCCCTGCTCGCCGAGCAGAAGGCCCATCTCGAAACCGCGCGTACGGAGGCCCAGCAGATCATCGCGGACAGCCGCGCCACGGCCGAAAAGATGCGCACCGATCTGCTCGCGCTGACCAAGGCGCAGCAGGAAGAGATGATCGAGCAGGCCCGTCGCTCGATCGAGGGCGAGAAGGCCGCCGCCGTCGCCGCGCTGCGCACGGAAGCGATCGACCTCGCCATCGCCGGCGCCTCGCGCGTGATCGAGCAGAACCTCGATTCGACCGGCAACCGCAAGATTGTCGAGAGCTTTCTGGCGTCGCTCGACGGCGCCAAGGGTACGCGCTGATGCCAGCCGGCGTGCAGGGCGAATCGGTCGCCCGTAACTACGCCGAGGCGCTGCTGACCCTCGCGCGCAAGGCCGAGGATACGACCGGGTGGGGCACGATGTTGCGGCAGATCGCGACCGCGATCGAAACCGACATCACGCTGTTCCGCTTTCTCGAGTCGCCGCGCATCGCGGCCGACCAGAAATCGGCGGTGCTGAACAAGGCGCTCGGCGAGCGTGTGCCGCGCCTGTTTCTGCGCTTCCTGCAGCAGCTGGTGAAGAACCGCCGGCAGATGCTCATCCCGATCGTCGCCAACGAGTACGACACGCTGCTCGATGCGTCGACCGGCATCGTGCATGCACGCGTCACCGTCGCACGTGAAACGGGCGATGACGAGCGCGACGCGATTGGCCAGCGGTTGTCGGCCATCGTTGGCAAGACGGTGGTGCCGCATCTTGCCGTCGATCCGAGCATCCTCGGGGGGGTCGTGGTCCGCATCGGAGACACCGTGATGGATGGCTCGCTGCGCCGGAAGCTCGCCCTGCTGCGTCGCCGCATGGGCGTCTCGCGCGCCTGAGGCCGACTTGCGCATGTCGCGTTCATCGGGGGAGTGCACTGTGTGGTGCGCTCCCCCGATGCACATCCGGGCGAGCCCCACCATCCGGTCGTTTCGTTTACGCCGGGCTGGCGCCAGTCGTCCGAGAGCAGGGTAGCCCTATGATTCGTCTACGATTCTGGAGCGTTGCATGAGTGGTCGCGTTGAAGTCCGGCATGTACCGAAACCGTGGGGACACGAGACGATCTGGGCCCATACCGATCGGTACGTGGGCAAGATCCTGCACATCACGGCCGGACAGGCCCTGTCCGTGCAGTACCACGAGCGCAAAGACGAAACGGTCTTTCTCCTGCAGGGCGAAATGAAGTATTGGGTGCAGCTGCCAGGGGAAACCGAGCTGCAGGACCAGCGCCTGACCACCGGGCAGTCGTTCCGGATCACGCCGGGCACGATCCACTACATGGAAGCCATCACCGATTGCGATGTGCTGGAGGCCAGCACGCCGGAACTCGACGACGTGGTCCGCCTCAAGGATCGCTACGGCCGCGAGGGCACCAGCGCGCCGTGAGGCGCCGTCCGGGCGCCACGCGCCTCGAGCCTGTCAGGACCCCGCAGCACTTCGTACGGCGCCGCCCCTCCCCGAGGACGGCGCCGTTCTGCATCTTGCGTCGGTCTTCAGATACACCCACTTCCCCCAGCCACTCGGGACCGATTTCGCCATGAAGGTCATCATCCCTCTCGCCGGGAAGGGCACGCGCCTTCGTCCGCACACGCACGTGACCCCGAAGCCGATGCTGAAGGTCGCCGGCCGCCCGGTCATGAGCTACGTGATGGACGACGTGCTCACGCTCGGTAATGTGGAGCAGGTGGTCTACATCACCGGCCACTTGAAGGACAAAGTCGAAGCGTACGCGCGCGCGACCTACGACATCCCGAGCGTGTTCATCGAGCAGGCGGTGCAGGACGGCACCGCGGGCGCCGTGGCGCTGGCGAAGCCGTTCGTCGACCAGCCCGTGCTGATCATTTTCGTCGATACGATCTTCGATGCCGACCTGACCATGCTCAAGGACAGCGACGACGACGGCATCATCTGGACCAAGGAAGTCGAGGACTACCAGCGCTTCGGCGTCGTGGTGACCGACGAACACGGGCACATGACGAAGATCGTGGAGAAGCCGAAAGAGCCGATCTCCAAGCGCGCGAACATCGGCCTGTATTACATCAAGAACTGGAAGCTGCTGTACGAAGGCATTGACCATGTGCTCACCACCGCGCCGAACAAGGGTGAGTGGTACCTCACCGATGCCTTCCAGTACATGATCGATCACGGCGCCAAGATCAAAGTCGTGGATGTCGCCGGATGGTACGATGCCGGTCAGCTCGAGACGCTGCTCGACACCAACCGCACCATGCTCGAGAAGGGACGCGCCCGTCGCCCCGCTACCCTGGGGGAAGGCGCGACGATCGTCGAGCCGGTGTACATCGAAGATGGCTGCACCATCGAGCATGCGACCGTGGGGCCCAACGTCTCGCTCGGTGCGGGCAGCACGGTGCGCCATTCATCCATCACCAACGCGGTGATCGGCGAGCGCACCACGATCGAGCACGCGCAGCTGCACGACGCCTTCCTGGGCGACCGCGTGATGGTGCGAGGCGTGAAGGGCAGTATGAACCTGGGCGATGACTCCGACATCCGGATGGACACATGAGCGACGAATCAAACGGCAGCACCCCCGGCGAATCGCGAAGCGTGTCGCGCCGTGACCTGTTGAGCGGCACCGCCGCGGCGTTGGCGGCCGCGGCCGTCACCGGCACGCCGGCGCGCTTGCTCGCCAGCACCGATGACTGGCGCGTCGACCTGTCTCCGCCGCGCCAGGCCGGCAACGGCAGCATGCTCGGCGTGCCCTTCGAGAAGCACGCCACGGTGCGCATCGCGATCGTGGGCACCGGACTACGCGGGAGCTCGGTGCTGGGCGAACTGCTGGCCATCGAGGGCGTGGAGATCACCGCGCTTGCCGACATCGTGCCGGAGAAGGCGCAGCGCGCCGCCGACCGCGTGGTGAAGGCGGGGCGCAAGGCGCCGGCGCTGTACACCAACGGCGAGCGTGATTTCGAGCGGCTCGTGCAGCGCGACGACATCGACTTCGTGTACACCGCCACCCCGTGGCCGTGGCACACGCCGGTGGTGCTCGCCGCCATGCGCGCGGGGAAGCACGCCGGTAGTGAAGTCCCCATCGCGCTGTCGGTCGATCAGTGCTGGGAGCTGGTGGACACGTCGGAAAAGATGAAGCGGCACTGTCTGCTCATGGAGAACTGCTGCTACGGGAACAGTGAGCTCACCGTCCTGCGGATGGTGCGCGAAGGGGTGTTCGGCACACTGCTGCATGCCGAGGCGGCCTACCTGCACGATCTCCGCCAGATTCTCTTCGAGAATCGGGACGAAGGACTATGGCGTCGCATCCCGCACACGGAACGCGATACGAACTTCTATCCCACGCATGGGCTCGGACCGGTCGCGCAGTACCTCGGGATCCATCGTGGCGACAAGTTCGAATACGTCGTGT
>NZ_JBILKJ010000141.1:0-6910 GCF_044376735.1 Gemmatimonas sp. | reverse complement strand
CGGGAAGCCGGTGGCTGTGAGGTAGTTGGGGAGCGCGTCGAACCACACGTACGTCCCCTGTGTCTCTCCGTTGGAGAGCACGAGCGGGAAGGGCACGGCCCAGTCGAGACGGGCGCGCGACGCCGAGATGTCGTCGAGCCCCTGCGCCAGCAATCCGAGAATCTCGTTGCGACGGCTCTCGGGCTCGATGAATGACGGATTGGTGGCCAACAGGTTCTGCAGGAATCCCTGATACTTCGAGAGGCGGAAGAACCAGTTGCGCTCTTCGACTTCCTCGAGCGTGCGCGTGGCATGCAGCACGCACTTTCCGTCCACGATATCGGCGTCCTGCTTGAAGGCTTCACAGCCGACGCAATACATGCCGGTGTAGGAGCGTTCGTAGAAATCCTCCGGATTCCGTTCGGCGATCATCCGGATCAGGGCCTGCACGCCAGCCTTGTGGTGCGGCTCGGTGGTGCGGATGAACTGGTCGTAGGAAATGCCGAGTTTGGACCAGATCGCCTGAAAGCGCGCGGCAATTTCATTGGTGAAGGCCTGCGGGGCCACGCCATCCTTGGCGGCCGTCTGCTGCACCTTCTGGCCGTGCTCGTCCATGCCGATCAGCAGATGCACGTCATCGCCGCACTGGCGACGATAGCGCGCAATCACATCAGCGCCGATCTTCTCCAAGGCATGGCCAAGGTGCGGATCGCCATTCGCGTAATCGATGGCGGTGGTCAGGTAGAATCGCGGCACGTCCGGCTTACTCCTCGTTGTCATCGCCATCGTCGGCGTCGTCATCACCCTCGGGGGGCATCGGCGAGCCGTCCGGCTCCGTCTGGCGTCGCTGTTCCGCGGCGCGGAGACGTCGACCACCACGACGGCCACGCCGCCGCTTGCGACGGGTCGCGTCGGCGGCCGCGTCTTCGGCCGCCACTGGGGCGTCCGCATCCGTCGCGTCCTGCTTGGGCTCACGCTCTCGGGTGAGCTCGGGCTCCGGCGCTCGCTCGATCGTACGCGCTGGTGGCAACGCCATCATCGCGGCCGCCAACGGACCGATCTCGGTCTCAACGGTGTCGAGCATCGAGTGTACCGCCGCGTCGACGGGATACTCCGCGGGATACTCCACGGCGGGCGACGGCACGTCGTCGTGCGCGTGATCGATCGGTTGGTCGAGCCCTTCGAGTTCGACCCGGAGATCGGCCAGCGCAATGACGCGACTGTCGCCCTCCGCCGTGCGCAGCGTGATGCGCTCGTGGAAGATGTCGCAGGCGATCACCTTCTCTTCGCCCAACGCCGTGGTCAGAATCTTCCCTTCCTTCGGGAACTTGCGGCGGCTCAGCACATAAAACTCGTGCTCGTAGCGCAGGCAGCACATCAGCCGCCCACAGGCACCGGAAATCTGCTGCGGGTTGAGCGAGAGCTTCTGGTCCTTCGCGACCCCGAGGTTCACGGGACGCAAGTCGGGGAGCCACGACGCCGAGCAATACTCGCGGCCGCAGCGTCCCACGCCCGAGAGGCGCTTCGCTTCGTCGCGCACGCCGATCTGCTTCAATTCGATTCGCGTGCGGAACATGGCGGCCAGATCGCGCACGAGACCGCGGAAGTCCACGCGGCGTTCGGCGGTGAAGAACAGCGTGAGTTTGCGCCGGTCCCACTGCCACTCGGCGTCGGTCAGCTTCATCACGAGATGGTTCGCTTTTACACGCTCCATCGACTTGCGACGTGCGTCCTCGTTCTCGGCCGTCAGCTCGCGGTCGAGCTGTTCGTCGGCCTTCGTGGCCAGGCGAAGGGCGGCCCGCGGTGGCGGGGCCGTGCCGCAGCCATGGGCGCAGCCGTTGCAGCGGACCTCGGCCAATTCGCCGGTCGAGTGCACACGCCCAAAATCTTCACCTCGATCAGCCTCGACGATCACCCCTGCCCTGAGTGGGGGTGCCGTCTCGCCGGTCCAGCTGAAGAATTCTTTCCGGTTGCCGCGGAACGCGACTTCGATCAGATGCGCCACGGCGTGAAAGCTACTCGGTGAACTGCCCCATGCGCAGGAACTTCTCCCGTCGGCGGCGCACGAGTTTGTCCGGCTTCAGGCGACGGAGCTCTTCGAGGTTTCGCACGAGGCTGTCGCGAAGATTGTTGGCGGTCGTGGCATGATCCGCATGGGCGCCGCCAACCGGCTCGCGGACGATCTCGTCGATCACCCGGAGCTCGATCAAATCGGGGGCCGTGACGCGCAGCGCCGTGGCCGCCTTCTCGCGCATCTCGGGGCTCTTGCCATCCTTCCAGAGAATGGCCGCGCACCCTTCCACCGAGATCGTGGAGTACACGGAGTTCTCGAGCATCAGCACGCGATCGGCCACGCCAAGCGCCAGCGCACCGCCTGAACCGCCTTCGCCGATCACGGTGGCGATGATGGGCACCTGCAGGTTGCTCATCTCAAGCAGGTTGCGAGCGATCGCTTCACTCTGGCCGCGCTCCTCCGCACCGAGCCCCGGCCATGCACCCGGCGTGTCGATGAACGTGAGCACCGGCACCTGAAATTTCTCGGCGAGCTTCATGAGTCGCAGCGCCTTCCGGTAGCCCTCCGGGTGCGGCATCCCGAAGTTACGGTGCAGGTTTTCCTTCGTGTCGCGGCCACGCTCGTGGCCGATCAGCATCACCGTTTCGCCTTCCAGCCGCGCCCATCCGGCGAGGATGGCCGCATCCTCGCGAAACAGCCGATCGCCGTGCAGTTCCACGAAATCGGTGAAGGCCAGCTTGATGTAATCCGACGTGAACGGGCGGCGCGAAATCCGGGCCACCTGTACGCGCTGCAGCGGCGTCAGTTTCCGGTAGATCTCCACGCGCAGCGCGCTGAGCTTCTGTTGAAGCGGCTCCAACTCCTGGTCGACGTTCAGTGAACGCTCCGACGCGAGTCGCTTCAGCTCCTCGATCTGTTTTTCGAGCTCCGCCAGAGGACGCTCGAACTCGAGAACCGGGGCAGCAGCCATGACAATCCTGGAAAAGGGACGCCGCGCCCGTTAGCTGCCGGCACGCACGAGGCGCACACGATCAGCGCCGAGCAGCGCGCGAAGATCAGATAAGATGGCGGGCGACGCCGCCACGGTAAGGGACCTGGACCGGAACCGAATGATGCGCCCCGTACCATCGTCCCACCGCAGTTCGAGCGGAGCCGAGCCTTCATGCGCCTCGACACTCGCCCGCACGTCGTCCATCACGCCGGGGGCCAGATCCAGCTCCCGACTCAGGTCGATGGCGACCGCCAGTTCCCCGTTGGCCCGCACTTCCGCGAAGCGCGTGACCGAGTCGACGATGAACGTGGCATTCTCGACGCCCTGGTCCTTCCGCGAATAGCCGCCCTTGAGCAGGAGCGGTACATCGGGCCGGACGCGTTCGGCAATCACCGCCCACGCCTCCGGGAAGACCAGCACTTCGGAAGATCCCGAAAAATCCTCGACTGTCAACCGGGCGAACTCGGCCCCCGACCGTTTGGAAATCTGCTTCTTGATCGCTGTGATCACCACACCGATCGTGACCGCATCTCCCGTCCAGTTGCCCAGCTGCGCCACGGTGCTGTTGGTGAACAGTTCGCATTCTGTTCGGTACGGCTCGAGCGGATGGCCGGAAATGTAGAACCCCAGCAGCTCCTTCTCGCGGGTGAGCCGCTCGCTTTCGCTCCACACTGGCACCGACGGAAGCGGCGGAGGCGCCCCGCCGCCGCTGGCGCCCGGCGCGTCCTCGGCGTCGCCACCCAGCAAGTCGCCGAACAGCGACACTTGTCCCTTGGCTGCCTCTTCCTGGCGCAGCGACGCCTCGTTGATGGCATGGTCGAGCGCCGCCATCAACTGCGCCCGGTGCCCACCCAGACCGTCGCATGCGCCGGCGGCGATCAGCGCCTCGAACACCCGCTTGTTACAGACGCGAAGGTCGACGCGGGAACAGAGGTCATACAGCGACGTAAACGGCCCCGCCTCCCGTGCCGCGATCAGCGAGTCGATCGCGCCACGGCCCACGTTCCGGATTGCGCCCAGCCCGAAGCGCACCCGCTTGTCGCCCACCACCGTGAAGCGCCACCCCGACTCGTTCACATCGGGCGCGAGCACCTCGATCTGCATTTCGCGCGCTTCGGCGATGTACTTGATGACTTCTTCGGTCTTCCCGATGTTCGACGACAGCAACGCGGCCATGAACTCGGCCGGGTGGTGCGCTTTCAGGAAGGCGGTGTGGTACGCGACGACGGAGTAGGCGACACTGTGGCTGTTGTGAACGATGACGTCGTTCGCCACGAAGTTGTGCGTGTCCGCAATCTCGAGATCGTAGGTGCGCTGCTCGCCCGCCGGCTCGATCGACACCACCCGATCCCAGAGGACGTCGTTCGATCCGAGTCGCTGCAATGCCGCATCGCCGAAATACGTCGCGAGTCGGTTCACGACCCCGCGCGTGAAGCCGATCTTCTGCGGATTGGTTCCGGCGGGATACAAGTCGCGGGACGACACATCCGCCCCACGCTCCACGTCTGCCCACCGTTCGCCCCGCTCGGCCTTGGCCGCTCGCGTCAATGCGCGGACGGTACCGACCGGAACCAGGTCTTTCGATGGTGCGGGTTCGGTCGCCAGAGGCATGGCCGCGATGGCAGCGCGCTTCGCCGGCGCCACGAGGTGACCGCCGACGCGTTCACCGAAGGCGCGGAGATTGTCCACGCCCGTGACGAACACCTGATAGCCGATGCGCGAGCCCCGCAGGTACGGGAACGTGACCGACCGGACACGACCGAGGATTCCCAGCCGCAGCAGCAGATGCTGCACCTGCTGCGCCAGCCGCTTCGACGACGTGGCATAATAGGCCGATACGTCCCGTGCGTTGATGTGTCCGTCACCGTCCCACATGCGTCCCAGCAACAGGCCAAGCTGCTCATCTGAGAGCGTGAAGGCGCTGGCCGGCACCTCCTTGTTCGTTGCGGTCTTGCCCAGCAGATCCAGGCCACGTGCCCATTCGAAAATGCCGTTCGGTGCCTTCCGGTCTACGCGCCCGGTGTAAACCGACGCCGTGTCCTTGTGCGTGGTGCGCGTGCACCGGACGTTCGGGAACGCCTCCGCCGCCGCGATGAAATCCACGACGGCCGACTCATCCTGGTTGTAGTAATACACGCCGCTGGGATGCCCGAGATTACCCTCGGCGAGCAGGTGGCCAAGCGCAATCACCTCGTGCGCCGCCCACTCCGTACGTGCACCCGACGGCAACGTACGTGGCACGGCGATGTGCTCGCCCACGGAAATCGCATCGAGATTGCGCCACCCGTCGATCAACAGGAATGGGTGATTACCCGTGGCGACGATCTCCCGACCCGACTCCGTGCGCAGGCGGAACACCGGCTTGATGCCGTTGTCCATGACATCCAACACACGACCGCGACCGAGGCGCAGCGTGTCCACGTCACAGGTGGCAACGCTGGTCAACAGCGCGCGCTTCTCGTACACATCGGCAATGCGAACGAGACGACCGGTCGCCGCGTCGTAAATCTCAGTGTCGCCGACCAGGCACTTGTTGAAGCCATACCGCCCGAACGTCTCGATCTGCCCCGAGAGCTCGTCGATGATCTTCGGATCGTAGCCCTTCGCGACCGCCTTCGTCACGAACTTGCCGAGCTCCTTCTTGATCAGCTCCGCGTCCTTCTTACCCACTGCCTTTCGCAACACGTCGGCTTCGGCCAGCGAGATGCCGGCGAGCACCTGCGCCAGACGCATCACCTGTTCCTGATAGGTGATTACGCCATACGTGTTCGAGAGAATCGGCTCCAACTCGGGCAGCGCGTACACCGTGGGCTCGTCGCCGCGCTTCCGCTTGATGTACACGTTGTGCATGCCCGCATCGAGCGGACCCGGACGCAGCAGGGCGTTCGACGCCACCAGGTCGTCGAACCGGTCGCACCGCATGCGCTTCAGCACGTCGGTGGCGAGCGGTGATTCGAACTGGAACACACCACCGGTACGACCGGCGCGCAGCAGCTGATAGGTCTTTTCGTCGGTGAAGCCGCGCTCTTCGAGTACGACGATGGCTCCGGTCCGCTGCTTGATGCTGGCTAGCGTATCGCTGATCACCGTTAGCGTGGTGAGACCGAGAAAGTCCATCTTGAGCATGCCCGCCTTTTCCAGCGCGTTCATGTCGTACTGCGTCACGATCACCCGCTCGTCGTCACCGCCACCGCCCGCACCTTTCGAGGCCTGCGTGCAAATCGGCACGAACTCATCGAGCGGGCCCGGTGCGATCACCACACCGGCGGCATGCACGCCCGTGTGACGCGACAGCCCTTCCAGCGAAATCGCGAAATCCAGCAGTTGCGTATAGCGCGGCTCGTTCTGGTAGAACGCCTTCACCTCCGGCACCTGCTCGATCGCTTCCTTCACCGTCAGCGAGAAGTTCGGTGCATTCGGGATCAGCTTGGCCAGCGCGTCCGTTTCGCCCGGCGTGAAGCCGAGCGTGCGCCCCACGTCCTTCACGGCGGCGCGGGACTTCATTGTGCCGAAGGTGACGATCTGCCCCACCGACTCCTTCCCGTACTTCTGCCGCACGTACTCGATCACTTCGCCGCGTCGCTCGAAGCAGAAGTCGACGTCCACGTCGGGCATCGAGACGCGTTCGGGATTCAGAAAGCGTTCGAAGAGCAGGTCGAACTCGAGCGGACACACATCGGTGATGCGTGTGGCATACGCCACCAGCGAGCCGGCCGCCGAACCACGGCCCGGGCCCACCGGAATGCCGCGGTCGCGCGCGGCCTTGATGAAGTCGGCGGTGATCAGGAAGTAGCCGGCGTAGCCGGTCTTCGTGATCACCCCCAGCTCGTAGTCGAGCCGCTCCTGCACGTGCGCCGGCAGCGGATCGCCGTACCGCGCTTTCGCACCGTCGGTGGAGAGCCGCACGAGGTACTCGTTCTCGGTCT
>NZ_JBILKJ010000042.1:0-23596 GCF_044376735.1 Gemmatimonas sp. | reverse complement strand
CTATAGCTCAATTGGATAGAGCATCTGACTACGGATCAGAAGGTTGGAGGTTCGAGTCCTTCTAGGCGCGTAGTGGTTTGGATGCAGGTCGCACCACGAGATCGTACGGGGCGTAGCTTAGCCCGGTAGAGCGCCTGCTTCGGGAGCAGGAGGTCGCAGGTTCAAATCCTGTCGCCCCGACTGTACAAATAGAAACCCCGCAACGACTTCGGTCGCTGCGGGGTTCTTTGTGTCCAACCCCTTCATGCTATCAGATCGGTCCAGTTGAGAGGAATGCGCGATGGGTTCGTCACTACTGGCTTATGAGCCACACTGAAACCCATGGACCGCCTCCGCGATGAGTCGTGGCGGCAGCACCGCACCGACCGCCGGGCCAGCATGCTTGAAAGGAACCGAACTGTTCTGTGTTGCGGCCCCATACCTCTAATGAAGTCCACGCTGGCGAGCTCGATCGACCAGAGTGGCCGATTCGGCTGGGCCTCGCCGTTTACGAATAAGCAGATTGGGCGAGTCAGCTGTATGCCACGTTGAGTCAAGAGTCCCGATCGAGATATGCCGTCTTCCAGAGTCCGCGCACCGTAGCGCGTAAGCTGCGCCCGGTTAGCCACAAGCGTTCCGATACCTGCCCACGCCATTCGGTGACTGAGGTCAGACAGCGCGAAGCGAAGCTGTTTGGGGTCCTCTCCACGCTTCATGAGCAATACCAGCGACGTAGTGTCGCCTCGTTGTACCCTGCTCATGGCGGGGCGGGAGATGTATCCCGCGTGGCTAAGCTGGAGAGTGGAGAGTTCGGCCTTTGGCAAGGGGAACTCAAAGCGACCGAGGCTGTCCGTGACAACGCGCACGTCGCGTTTCATCGACCGGATCTGCACGCCGGCGAGCGGAGCCATTGTTTGCTCGTCGCCGACGACGCCGCGTATGCCGATCCACGCGTCAGCGCGCACCGCAACCTCGGCGATCTGCTGCGCCAGCCGTCTCAGCTGCACGCTAAACAAAGCATCGCCGCCGAGAATCTCGAAACTTGCAGAATCCGGCATGAACCCCAGCATAGTCGTGACTAACTGCGCGCGGCCTCGCGGAAGCACAACCGAGAAGCGTCCTCTGAAATCGGTACGCACGATGGTGTCGATTCCTAGCCCGCGCGCGTGCACGCGCGCGTTTGGGATGGAGTCTCCGGTAGTGCTGCGTACCGTTCCGCGCACGAGCTCTCGCTGTTGAGCGCCAACGGTGCGCGCTACGAGAATTGCGAGCGCGACAGCACCAAGAGGCCAAAGTTTCCAAACGCACATTTGCTGACGGTGCAGCAGCGGGTTAATCCAACACTGCCAGCCCGTGCTTCTTCACTACCGCGAGCATCTTGAGCGCGACGCCGCTCGGCCGCTTCGCGCCGGTCTCCCACTTCTCTACGGTGCTGGCGCTCGTGTTCAGCCGCCGGGCGAACACGGCCTGACTGACCTTGGCCTGCTCACGGAGCTTCTTTATCTGCCCGGGTGCGAGCGGCTCTGGGGCGCTGAGCGCGACCTCGTCGAACTGGCGCATCGTGGTCTTGCCGATGGCACCCACTTGGTGGAGCGCGGCGGCGGCGGAGTGAATCGCCTCGAAGGCGTCGCTCTTGTACTTACGCTTGGTCGCCATGACAGATCTCCTCGAGTTCCTTGGTCTTGAGCAGCGCCGTGAGCTGCGCCGCCGTCAGCTTTTCGTATCCGTTGGCCAGCGTTCGAAACGCCATCAGCTCGGCGGCATCGATGTTCGCCCGGTCTTTCTTGGCGAATAGGAAGGTCAGCACCCAGTGACGACCACCCTTGGCCAGGATGATGCTCCGGTAGAGGTTCCGACTCACTCGCTTCTTGTACACGCCGCCACCCAGGTCGTCGCACCGCCCCGCCTCGGCCTGCCTCACGGCCCGGCACAGCTCGTCGTTATCGATTCCCGCCTTTCGGGCCGCCTTGGCGAACCAGGCAGTCTTGAACGTGCGGGAGGGTCGGGGCGCGCCAGCCATTCCAAGAGTGTAGCACCAAGTGCTACACAGTACAAGAGAAGGCGAGTGACGTGTCGCGTCTGTCGCGGCCCCGGATCCCGCTCTCCTGCTTCGGGAGCACGAGGTCGCAGGTTCGAATCCTGTCGCCCCGACTGATATAAATAGAGACCCCGCAACGACTTCGGTCGCTGCGGGGTTCTTTGTGTTTCGGACCGGCGCCGCTCAGCCCACGGTCCACTTCGTGACGAGTCGCTGCCATGGGATCACCGCCGCGACCAGCGCCAGCGTGACCAGCGTGCCGATCAGCGCCCGCTTGGCCTTGGCGGCCGGGGCCGCGCCCTTCTTGACGAGCACCCCCGACACGGTCGCGGCGATGACCGCCAGCACCATCAGGAACGGGTGCTCCACCACCAGCCGGCGCAGCGCCGGATCTTTCATGGTGTCGCCCATCGAGGCCCGCGCGGCGGCGACGGCCGGACTCACGAACCACAGGCCGAGGCCGGCCACCAGCTGCAGATGCACGAGCAGGGTCAGCCGTCGCACCAGACCGGTGTCGGCGTCCGACCACGTGGCCTGTCGGCTGATCGCCCGCGCGATCACCAGGCCCCCGACGACGAGGACCGCCCACGCCAGCAGGTTGTGCGTGCCAATCAAAATTCCGTACATCCGATCATCCTCCGAAGATTGAGACGCCACCGACGCGTCATTGAGCGGCCTGCCATCTCCGGAATGTTATCCTGCAGCTCGATAGCGCGCGCTGCCTTTCCCCCTTTAGTCCCCCGCTCATGTCTCTGGCACGCAAGAAGGCAGGCAATGTCCTCGCCCTCGTGGTGGTCATCGCACTCAATGGCCTCGCCGCCTCGGGCGCGATGAGCGGAGACTCGATTGGCGTGCTCGCCAACCGCTACCGCTCGCTCTTCCTGCCGGCCGACTACGTGTTCGGCATCTGGAGCCTGATCTACCTCGGGCTCATCGCCTCAGCGATCTACCAGGCGCTGCCCACGGCCGGTGCCGAGCGGGCCGTGCAGCGCCTCGGCATCTGGTGGGCGGTGACCGGTGCGCTGAACGTGGCGTGGATCTCCCTCTTTTCGTTCGGACAGTTCGCGCTGGCGCTGCTGGTGATGGTCATATTCCTCGTCACGCTGATCGCGATCGGGGAACGCGTGCGCGGCGGGCGAGCGGGCGCGGACCGCGCCTCGCTGGCCGAACAGGCCTTCCTCGTCTGGCCGCAGGACATCTACCTCGCGTGGATCTCGGTGGCGCTGATCGCGAACAGCTTTCAGTTCGCCCACGCCGTGCAGTGGAATGGCTTCGGCATAGCGGAGTCGACGTGGGCGGTGGCGATGATGTTCGTGGCCACGGTGCTCGGCGCGCTCATGGCGTGGGAGCGCGGCAACTGGCTGTTCCCCCTGGTCGTGGCGTGGGCACTGCGCGGGATCGGCGCGCGATACCCGGAGGTCGCGGCCATTGCCGACGCGACGCGATGGCTGGTGCCGGCGGGTGTGGCGGTCGGCGCGGTCGCCTGGTTCGCCGGACGCCGAGCCCGCGGCTGACGCGCTACTTGGCGGTGACCTTGGCCAAGGCCGCCTCGAACGCGAAGCGCGCCGCGTCGTCGCTGCTGATGCGCCGGGTGAGTGCGCCGTAGCTGGCCTCGGTGAGCCCCTGCGCCGTCAGCGCCCGGTCCCGCTCCAGGCGGTACTTGCCGCGCAGTTCGGCCAGGACCTCAGGCTTTTTGTTCTTGGGGTCGGCATACTCGGCATCGGCGCGCTCCCGGAGGGTGTTCAGGGCCGCATGCGCCTTGGCGAAGGGCATCATGGCCGCGACGCTGTCGGGGTGGGGCGCGGCGGCGACCGGCGCCGTGGCCGGCGGCGGGGCGGCCTGTCCGTGGAGTAGTCGGGATGGACCCATCAGGACACAGCCGAACGCCAGCAGGGGAACGAAGGAGCGCAGCACGGGGGAAACTCCGGGGGCCGAGTGAGGACGGCTGGTACGGCGCCGCCGCTGGAAGCTCAGCCCTCGGGGACGGGCCGTCAACGGGTTGGTTCGCCGCCGCGTTTTCTTCTTGCCTTTCGTCGGTTTTCGCCCGAACGTTGCTATCTGCCGTTTCTTCCCGTCGATCCCCCCGCAGTTCCCTCCCCCGCATGAGGTCAGGCATGAAGGCGATCTCCGCACTGGCGGTCACGCTCTCATTCGCCGTCGCCCTTCCCGGCCATAGCGATTCTCGGCCCACCGATCCGCCACCGGCGCCCCGCGCCGTGGGGCATCCGGTGTTGCCCCGCCCCGTCGCGCGCCGCGCTGGTGCCCCCAAGTCGCCGCCGGTGGCGCGGATGGCGCCGGCGGAGCTCAACGGGGTCGTCAAGCAGTATTGCCAAAAGTGCCATAACCCCACCATGCGGCGCGGCAACCTGTCGCTGGCCGACTTTGACGTTGGGGCCCCCGACGCGAAGGCCGATGTCGCCGAAAAGGTGGTGGCGAAACTACGCTCCGGGATGATGCCGCCGGTGGGATCGGCGCGCCCGAGCGCCGACACGCTCGATGCGCTGGTGACCTCGCTCGAACGGCAGCTCGACGCCAGCGCCTTCGCGCATCCGAATCCCGGCCGTCGCACCTTCCAGCGACTGAACCGCGCCGAGTATCGCGCGGCGATCGCCGACTTGCTGAAGCTCGAGGTCGATGCCACCGCGTATCTCCCGCCCGACACCAAGAGCGACAATTTCGACAACATCGCCGATGTGCAGGCGCTGTCGCCCACGCTGCTGAGCGCGTACCTGCGCGCGGCGAGCGATCTGAGCCGGTTGGCGATCGGGAACGCCGGCGCGAGCGCCGCGTCGAACACGTATACGATGCCCAAGATGGCCTCGCAGGTAGACCACGTGGAGGGCACGCCGTTCGGCTCGCGTGGCGGCATGGTCGTACTGCACACGTTCCCCGCCGATGGCGAGTACCGCTTTGATGTGAACTTCTTCCACGAGACCACGGGCGCCTTTGCCGGCGGTCTGGCCCGCGGCGAACAGATCGAGATTTCCGTCGATGGCGAGCGCGTCGCGCTGCTCGGCATCGACCGCTTCATGCATGCGTCCGACCCGAACGGCGTGCAGATGGGGAGTGAGCGCGTGCGCGTCACGGCCGGCCCGCACAGGATCGCCGCCGCATTCGTGCCGCCGGCGTTTCAGGGCGTCGTGCAGGATCTCATCAGCCCGCTCAAGTATTCGCTCAACAGCACATCGAATGCGGTGGCCTACGGGTTTTCTCTGCTGCCGCACCTGCGCGAACTCACGGTGAATGGCCCGTACGCGGTGACCGGCGTCTCCGACACACCAGTGCGTCGCAACATCTTCAGCTGCCGTCCTGCCACGGTGACCGCCGAACGGCCGTGTGCGCTGTCGATCGTGAATCGCCTGGGCACGATGGCGTATCGCCGTCCGCTCACCGATGAAGATCGTGCCGGGCTGATGTCGCTGTACGACGCGGGCCGCAAGGGTGGAAACTTCGAGAGCGGCGTACGCACCGCCCTCGAGGGCATTCTGGCCAGTCCTGATTTTGTCTTCCGCTTCGAACAGGCGCCGCGCGACGTCGCGGCCGGTGCGAACTACAAGCTGCGCGACATCGACCTCGCCTCGCGGCTGTCGTTCTTCCTGTGGTCGGCGCCGCCCGATCAGGCGCTGCTCACCGCCGCCAGCCGCGGCACGCTCTCGCAAACGGCCGGACTCGAGCGCGAGGTTCGCCGCATGCTGGGCGACCCGCGGGCGAAGGCGCTGTCCACCCGCTTCGCGGCGCAGTGGCTGCGCTTGCCCGATCTCGACATCGTGCAGCCCGACATCCGGCAGTATCCGGATTTCGACGAGCAGCTGCGCGGTGCGATGCGACAGGAAACCGAGCTGTTCTTCGACGATCTCGTGCGCCGCGATCGTCCGTTGCTCGACCTGTATCGCGCCGACTACACGTTCGTGAACGAACGGCTGGCGCAGCACTACGGCATCCCCAACATCGTCGGCCCGTCGTTCCGGCGGGTGGCGTATCCTGACGCCGGACGGCGCGGCATCTTGTCGCACGCCAGTGTCCTCACGCTGACCTCGCACGCCGGTCGCACGTCGGCGGTGGAGCGCGGCAAGTGGGTGATGGAAGTCATGCTGAATTCACCACCACCACCGCCGCCGCCGGGGGTACCGGATTTGGAAGCCACCCCCGGGAGCGCGTCGGGGCGTATGCTCACGGTGCGTGAACGGATGGAGCAGCACCGCAAGAGCCCGGCGTGTGCCAGCTGCCACAAGATGATGGACCCGATCGGGCTCGCGATGGAGCAGTACGACGTCACGGGCCGTCTGCGCGTGCGCGACAACGGCATGCCGATCGACTCGCGCGGCGATCTGTGGGATGGCAGCACGGCCAGCACCGTCGCCGAACTGCAGCGGGCCCTGCTTCGGCGCGAGGATGCCCTGCTGCGCACGTTCACGCGCAACCTGATGGCGTATGCCATCGGACGTCGCATCGAAGCGTACGACATGCCGACGGTACGCGGGATCGTACGCGACGCCGCCAAGCAGGACCATCGCATGTCCGCCTACATCCTCGGCGTCGTTCGCAGTCCCGCCTTCCGCATGCAGCGCGCGGAAAGCGCCATTCCGAAAGCCACCGACGCGTCATCCGGCGCGTCGTCCCCGTCGTCCAAGTAAGGAGTCGCCTCATGGCGTTCATCAGCCGCCAACCACTGCCGCGCCGTACGTTCCTCAAGGGACTCGGCACCATGGTCGCGCTTCCGTATCTGGACGCGATGATCCCCACGACGGCCTTCGCGTCGAGCGCACCGGCCAATCCGGCGCGCCTGCTCTGTCTCGAGATGGTGCACGGGGCGGCCGGCTGCAGCCCGTTCGGCCTGACGGAACACCTCTGGGCGCCGCCCACGGCCGGACGTGCCTTCGATCTGAGCGCGACATCGTTGTCGCCGCTGGAATCGTGGCGCAAGTATCTCACGATCGTGAGCAATACCGACGTGCGCATGGCGGAAGCGTACAAGTCGGAAGAGATCGGCGGTGACCATTTCCGGTCGAGCGCCGTGTTTCTCACGCAGGCGCATCCAACGCAGACCGAGGGCTCGGACATCTTCGCGGGCACGTCGCTCGATCAGCTGTACGCGCAGCGATTCGGTCAGGCCACCCCGATTCCGTCGATGCAGCTGTGCATCGAGCCGCTCGATCGCGCCGGCGGCTGCGCCTACGGCTACTCGTGCATGTACACCGACTCGATCAGCTGGAGCTCGCCCACCGAACCGCTGCCGATGATCCGTGATCCGCGCGTGGCGTTCGAGCAGCTCTTCGGTACCGGCGGCACGCCGGCGGAGCGCGCCGATCGCACGCGCAGCACCGGCAGTGTGCTCGACTGGATCACCGGACGCGTGTCGCAGCTCAATCGTCAGCTTGGCGCCGGCGACCGGCGTCGCATGGAGCAGTACCTCGAGAACATCCGTGAGATCGAGCGGCGCATTCAGCAGGTCGAAGCGCGCAATGCCTCCGGTGAGGAGCGCGAGCTCGCCGGGGCGCCGGCGGGCGTGCCGGATTCCTTCACGGATCATGTGAAGATCATGTTCGACCTGCAGGTGCTCGCACTGCAGAGCGACATGACGCGCGTGTTCTCGTTCAAGATGGGCCGCGATGCCTCGGCCCGCGTGTATCCCGACAGCGGCGTGGCGACGGGCTTCCACCCGGCATCGCACCATGGCAACAACCCGGCGCGCGTGCGCGAGTTCGCGGAGATCAACCGCTACCATGTGAGCCTGCTGCCGTACCTGCTCGACAAGCTCAAGACGACGATGGATGGCGACACCCCGCTGCTCGACAAGACCACGATCATGTACGGCTCGCCGATGTCGGACAGCAACACGCACAACCACCGTCGCTGCCCGCTGATTCTGCTCGGCGGCGGCCACGGCCTGGCGTCGGGCAACCAGCACCTCAAGGCGCCCGACGGGACGCCGATGGCCAACGTGATGCTCAGTCTGATGCACAAGCTCGGCATGGACGACATCAACACGTTCGGCGACAGCACCGGCGAGTTCGCGTTCTAATCTGTCTTTGACCTGTTTCCCGCGCGGAGCGAAGGGCACATGAATCGAGCGATGCTGAAGGTGATCGGGGTGATCGCGTTGGGTCTTCCCGGGGGACTTCCTGTGGCGCTTCCTGTGGCGCTGCCGCCTTCGACACCGGTGGCCGATGCGGCCATGCGTGGCGACGGGGCCACGGTACGTGCGCTGGTGGCGACCGGTATCGACGTGAACGTGGCGCAGGGCGACGGCATGACGGCGTTGCACTGGGCGGCCAATCGCGGCGACTCGGCGCTCGCCGTGGTGCTGCTGCGCGCCAAGGCGCGCCTGACCGCGACCACGCGGATCGGCGGATACACGCCGCTCCACGTGGCGAGCCAGAGCGGCGCCACCGGCGTGGTGCGTGCCCTGCTGGCCGCGAAGGCCGATGCACGCGCCACCACCACCGACGGGGCGACGCCCTTGCATCTCGCGGCCGTTGCCGGGGTTCCCGGCACGATCACGGCGTTGATCGCCGCGGGCGCCGATGTGAACGCGAAAGAACCGGCGTGGGGGCAGACCGCCCTGATGGCGGCTGCGGCACGCGGCCGCGCCGACGCGGTGCGCACCCTGCTGAAGGCCGGCGCAGACCCGGCCATCACGGCCAAGACCGTGGACATCATGGCCGCCGCAGCGCAGGACCGTCAGGCCAAGGCGAAACGGGATGCCGTGCTCGCGCAGCTGCGCGAGGCGCAAGGGCAGACCAAGAATCCGAACTGGATGCCGAATCCGCAGCAGGTACAGGCGGCGGTGAAGGCGTCTCGCGAAGTCGAGGTGCAGGCCGCCACGAAGGCGGCCCTCGAGGGAGCGGCCGCTGCGGCCGCCGCCGAAGAGGCTCGCCTGGCCGCGCAGGGTGGTCGTGGCTTGGACGATGACAACCCGGCGTACAACGACCAGCTCGGCGTGCAGGGCGGCCATACGGCCCTGCTGCTCGCGGTGCGCGAAGGACAGGTGTCCGCCGTCGACGCGCTGCTCGATGGCGGAGCAAACATCGATCAGGTGAGCGCCGGTGATCACACGAGCCCGATGCTGATGGCCGCGATCAACGGCCACTATGATCTCGTGATGCGGCTGATCAAGCGCGGAGGGAATCCGAACCTGGCCAGCGACGCGGGCGCGGCCCCGCTCTTTGCGGTGTTGAACAAGGAGTGGGCGCCGTCGACGCGTACGCCGCAGCCGGCGTTTCAATTGCAGCAAAACGCCACGTATCTGGATGTGGTCGATGCGCTGCTGAAGGCCAAAGCGAATCCCAACGCACGCCTCGTGAAGTCGCTTTGGTACACCACGTACAACCGCGACAATCTCGGCGTCGACTTCTCCGGCGCCACGCCGTTCTTCCGCGCGGCGTACGCGACCGACGTGCCCGCCATGAAGTTGCTGCTGGCGGCCGGTGCCGACCCCATGATCGCGACGATCAAGCCCAAGCCCCGCGCGCGTCGTGGTGCGGTGGCCGTGACCCGTGAAGATCCGTCGGGGCTTGCGCCGATTCCCGAGGGCGGCTTGGGCGTGTTCGCGATTCACGCGGCGGCCGGCGTGGGCTACGGTCAAGGCTTTGCGGCCAACGATCACCGACATACCCCAGACGGCTGGATGCCCGCGGTGCGCTTTCTGGTCGAAGAACTGAAGTTCGACGTGAATGCGCGCGACTTCAACGGCTACACCCCGTTGCACCATGCGGCCGCGCGGGGCGATAACGCGATGATCGAGTACCTGATCTCGAAGGGCGCCGACGTGAAGGCGGTGGCGCGCACGGGACAGACCACGGTGGACATGGCCAACGGCCCGGTGCAGCGCATCTCTCCGTATCTGGACACGGTCGCGCTGCTCGAGAAGCTCGGCGCGAAGAATAATCACCGTTGCGTGTCCTGCTGAGTCGGTCGCTCGCAGCAGGCGGCTTGGCCGCCCTGCTGCTGGCGGCCTGTGGTGGTGGTGACGACGGGCCGACTGCGCCGCCCCCCGTTGCTTCGGTAGTCGTTGCGGCGGTCCCGGCCACGGTGTTGGTCGGGCAGTCGGTGCAACTGTCGGCTGCAGCCCGGTCGGCCAGCGGTGCGCCACTCACCGGGCGGGTGGTGCGCTGGAGCTCCTCGAATGCGGCCGTCGGCACGGTGTCGGACGCCGGACTGTTCTCGGCCGTCGCGGTCGGGTCGACCACGATCACCGCCAGCAGCGAAGGCGCGAGCGGCGCCGCCACGATTGCGGTCCTTCCCGTCCCCGTGGCGAGCGTGAGCGTGACGCCCACGGCGAGTACGCTGCTGGTAGGTCAGTCGCTGCAGCTCGCCGCCGCCCCGCGGGACAGCGTCGGCGGGCTGTTGTCCGGCCGGGACGTCACCTGGTCGTCGAGCGAGGCGTCCCGCGCGACGGTGTCCGGCACTGGCGTCGTCACAGCGCTCGGCGTGGGCCCGGTGACCATTTCAGCGTCCAGTGAAGGGCGCACGGGCACCGCCACGCTGTCGGTACTTCCCGTGCCCGTGGCGAGCGTGCTCGTGTCCGCGCCGTCGGCGCTCGTGCCGATCGGGCAGACGCTCCAGCTGTCCGCCGCCACACGCGACAGTGTGGGCGGCGCGTTGAGCGGACGGACCATTGCCTGGACGTCGAGCGATCCCACCAGGGCGTCGGTGTCGGGCTCCGGCGTACTGACCGCACTGACCGCTGGCGCGGTGAACATTACCGCGACCAGCGAGGGGCGCAGTGGCAGTGTGACGGTCACCATCACGGCATCGCAGGCGCCCATTCTGGCGAGCGTTTCCCCCGTCACGCTGACGCCCGGCCAGACCGCCACCCTCACGGGCATAGGGTTCGCCGAGTCCCCGGGCACGACCGTGACCGTGCGCGGCACGCCGGCCACCGTGGTCAGCGTGTCGTCCACGCAGCTCACGTTCGTGGTGCCGTGCGTGAACAGCGGCACGGTCACGATTCAGGCCAGCACGGCGCTGGGAGCCAGCGCGCCGCTGTCCGCCCCGCTCACGACGACGGCGCGGGCGTTGAGTCGCGGCGAGTCAGTGATTCTCACGGCAGCCGAGGCCAGCGTGTGCAACGAGCTCACGTCGGTGTCGGCGGCGGCCCGCTATCTGGTGGTAGTGTCGAGTGCGGCCACCAGCGCGAACACGCTGACCGACTTCCAACTGGCCGGCAACACGCCGTCGCCAGGCGCGGCCATCGCACGAGTCGCCGCTCCTGTGGCGCGCGAATCGACCACGAGACCGCCGGCGAATCTGCCGGTGGATGCCCACTTCGCGCATCTCGAACGGGAGCGGGCCTTGTATGCGTCGTTGCAGGCCAGTGGCGCGTTTCGTGAACGGCCGGTGCGCACCGTGGCGCCCGGAGGAGCTCCGGCACGCACCGTCGCATCGCCGGCCGTTGGTGACATGCGCTCGTTCTACTACAACTTCGGGGGCTGCACCGACTCCACCAACACCTTCCGCGGCCGGGCGATCTACATCGGTACGCGTGCGATCATCTGGGAGGACTCGGCCAACACGCTGCAATCGACCGGCGACACCGCCCTGGCCGGATTCTATGCCCGGCTCGGACAGATCTTCGACGACGACCAGTACGAGGCGATCCGCCGCACGTTCGGCGATCCGCTACGGCGCGATGCGTTGCTCGATAACGACGGGCGGCTGCACATGGTGTTCACCCAGAAGTTGAACGGCACCGGCGCTGCCGCGTATGTGACCTCGTGCGATCAATCGCTGCGTAACACGACGAATCGCGCCGCCAGCAATGTCGGTGAGCTGTTCTATGGTACGGTGCCGACCAGCGCGGGCTCGAACGTGAACAGCACGGCGTTCCCCGATGGTTGGTTTTACTTCATGGCGCGCACCGTCGTGCATGAGGTGAAGCACATCGCGTCGCTGTCGGCGCGCGTGGCGAATGGCGCCCCCTCGTTCGAGACGTCGTGGCTGGAGGAAGGCACGGCGCGTCACGCCGAGGAAATCTGGGTCCGCGCATCACTGCATCGTGTGCCGTGGAAGGGAAACATCGGCTACGGCAGCGCGGGCACGAATGGCGTGTTCTGCGACTTCAACCCACTCAATGCGACGTGCAACGCGGCCGATGCGCTGCGCCGGCCGAGCTACGGCATGCGGCGTCAGTTCAATGAGATCCGGCCAAAGCTGCTCGAGCCGTGGAACTGGTCGCCGTACGGCGATGCCACCGGGCAGTCGGGGTCGGTGTTCTATCAGACCGTCTGGTCGTTGGTGCGCTATGCGATCGACCGCTACGGCGCGAGTGACGCCGCCTTCCTCGGCGCGCTCACCAATAGTACGACAAACGGCACGGTGAACCTGGCCGCCGTGTCCGGCGTGCCGATGGAGCGCCTGATCGGCGGCTGGGGACTCGCCTTGTATGCCGACGACTATCCCGGCCTTGGCACCGCGAACGCCGATG
Source organism: Gemmatimonas sp. (assembly GCF_044376735.1). GTDB lineage: Bacteria > Gemmatimonadota > Gemmatimonadetes > Gemmatimonadales > Gemmatimonadaceae > Gemmatimonas. The sequence goes on along the minus strand of NZ_JBILKJ010000042.1, from coordinate 11,153 downwards.
TCATCGTTCCGACCTGGAACCTGCGGGACATCTACGCCGGCCTGAACGCCGATCCGGGATGGAGCACGCGGTGGAACACGCCGTTCCCGATCGCCCCGGTCGCGGTGCCCTTCGGTGCGTTCGAGACGACGCGCACGGGATTGCGCGGCGGTGCCCATGCGTACTTCGAGCTCTCGGGCTCGCTCTCGGGCTCAGTCACCGGGGCGCAGCTGCTGCAATTGCGCGGAGCGACCGGAGGGGCGCCGTCCACGAATCTGCGCCTGTCCATCCTGCGCCTGCAGTGACGATGCCGCGTCGCGTGCCGTGGCGGCGGCTCGGCGTCCTGGCCCTCGTTGGCGCGTCGGGGGTGGCCCTGCTGGCGGGATGCCGACGCGCCGGACCGACAACCGCACGTAACGGCCCGCCGGTGACGGACACGCTGCGCGGCATCGTCGCGATCACCGGTAGTGAGCCGCTCACGATGGTGGAGTTGACGGCCGTCGATGGTAGCGGGTGGCTGCTCGTGGGCGATTCGCTCGACGCCGTGCGCGCGGCCGCCGGGCTCGAGATCATGGTGCGCGGTGTGCCGCTCTCGCCGGACGGCGGCGCGCGCCCCGTCGCGCGGTTCAACGTGCGCGATTTCGCCGTGCGACGTGTGAACGGTATTGACGCGGTCGACGGTGTGCTCGAGCGCGCCGGCGCCGGCGTCGCGTTGCGCTTGGCGGACGGGCGCCTGCTGACGCTCACCGACGTGCCGGTGACGCTGCGCGACCAGATTGGCGCCCGTATCTGGTGGGCAGGGCCGTTGGATCGCGCTCCCAATGCGTATGGTATTCTGCGCGGGCGTTAGTACGTCGTTGCGCACACCGTCTGTCCGGCGCGATCCTCGCCGTGCTCGACGAGAGAACGCCCCGCGGCAACCATGGTTGCCGCGGGGCGTTTCTTCTGAATGACCGTCGCGACGTCGCTACGGCGTGCCGCCCTTCAAGGCCCGATACTGGGCCAACGCCGCATTCACTTTCTGATCGACGGCGATCTTGCCGATGGCCGCCGAGGCCTTGGTCGGATCGCCGGTCACGCCAGCGTCGGGACCGCCGCCGTTGGGCATGAGCTTGTCGAGCCGGATCCCGTCGCCGAACACGTAGAGCAACTGCGACGTGTCGCTGGTACCGGCGTGCGAGCCGACCATCTGCTCGTCCCACCCATACGTAGCCTTCAGATAGTCGCGAATCTGAATGCGCCCCTTCTGGTAGTAATCCACCAGCGCGTAGACGCGCACGCCGGTCCCTGCCCACTCCGCGTTGAGTGTGTTCGCCACCGCCGTAAGACCTGCCTGGTTGCCACCGCTGTCCCCGATCAGCAGGATATCGGTGAATCCCGACACGCGCAGCGATCGCACCGCGGCATCGAGCAACCGATCGTAGCTGGGCGACGGCAGCGAAATGACCCCGGGCTTCTCGCCGAAGTTCGGGCGCGTGTAGTCGCCCTCCGGCACGTACTGCACCGTGGGCGCCACCAGCGCGTTACCCAGTCGCTGCGCGATCTGCCCGGCGGCGAAGGTGACGATGTAATTGTGCTTGCCCATCACCATGTGCGGACCGTTCTGCTCGGTACCACCGGTGGGGATGATGGCTACGCGCTTGCCGCCCTGAATGGCGTCGCGAATCTCGGTCCACGTCATGGCCTCGAGATACGGTGCGGCCAGCAGGTTCGGGCGCTCCTGCGCCTGAAGCGCGGAGGTCGTCCCCACCGCGACGAGCGCGGTCACCAGTAGTCTGCGCATCAGAAGCCTCCCGTGGTGGCGCGCAGCGCACGAATCTGCGCCAACGCATTATCGATCTTGATCTGTACCAGTGCCTTGCCGAGCGTCGCGGTGGCTTTGGTGGGATCGCCATTCACGCCGCTGTCAGGGAAGCCGCCACCCGGTGCAAGACGATCGCGACGCACGAGCGCCGGATTCACGAACAGCAGTTCGGATGTGTCCACCATGCCGGCGTGACTGCCGATGGCCTCCATCGGGAAGCCGAGGCTGCCGAGATAGGTGCGAATATCTGCGGTGGATTTCGTGTAATAGTCGCCGATGAACAGCGCGCGGGCACCGGTGTCTTTCCAGGCCGCATTGAGCTGGTCGGCGGCGGCCTTCATGCCGTTCTGGTTGCCGCCGGAATCGCCAATCAGGATGACCGTCGTGAAGCCACCAGCACGCAGGCTCTTGGCGGCGTGCACGAGCAGTTCGATGAAGCGATCTTCGGGCAGCGTGATCGATCCCGCCTTCGCCATGTGCCCGCGAAGGGGCATCTCCCAGCTGCCTTCAGGCACATAGGTGATGATCGGTGCGATCAACGCGTCGCCGAGCGTACGTGCGATGCGCTCGGTGGTGTGTTGCAACACATACTTGTGTTCGCCGGTCACCATATGCGGGCCTTTCTGCTCCTGCCCGGCCGTGCCGATGATCACCGTCTTGGTCCCGGCGAGCATGCGGTCACGGATTTCCATCCATGTCAGCTCGTCGATGAATACCGGTGGTGCGGCCTTGGCCGCCGCCGGTTGCGCGCCGGCGCGGCTTCCCGCAAGCAGTAGCGCCAGCATCGTGAGAACGGGCAATCGCATCGACTGCATCTCCTGTGTCGGTCTAGGGGGAAACCAAACGTGGCGCCCCGAACTTGGGGCGCCACGTCATTAACACACACCAACGATGGTGCCGTGACGCGGCACCGTAAGGTTAGCGCGGAAAATTGAGGTTCGTCTGCTTCTCGGACAGCGGCGTGGCGAAGCACAGATCCCGCCCCGGAATTTCTTCCTTGGCGTCAAGTGCCCCCGGGCGGTTGAGCGCCGCCCAGCGACGCAGATCACCCAGACGACGCGCTTCCAGCCACAGCTCAATGCCGCGCTCACGCTTGAGTGCCGCCCACCCTTCCGTGAGGCTGGCGGCCGTGACCGGAGCCAACGACAGGGCGGTGCGACGCCCGTTGATCGAGGTGAGCGCACCGGCGAGATCACCCGCGATGAGCTTCACTTCCGCCTCGATCAGACGCATCTCCCAGCCCGTTGCAAGGTTGATGGGGGACGTGAGCGTGGGGTACTTGGTCTGGAAATACCAGCGCACGCGGCCCAAGGAACCGACGGCCGCATCGCCCACGAGGATGGTCAGGCTGCTATCGAAGGGGACCCGCGGATCGCGCGTGGCCCGACGATAGGGCTCGATGTACGTGTTCCACACCGTGTGGGCGCGATACGGCTGATTCGCGCTGGCCCAGAAGATCCGGTTGTACTGATCGAGTTCGTTCTGGTAGTACGGCATGCGATACGCGAACGTGCTTGCCACCGTCGCCGCATCCGTTGCGGCACCGGCCGTGTTGTTGCGCAGCAACCGCACCGATGCCCGACCAGCCGTGGCCGCCGAAACGAGATTGGCGTTGTTCGCGGCCGTCGCCACCGCGATCGCTTCGGTGAAGTTCGCCTCGGCGCGCTCGAAGTACACCGTGTGCGGGCCAGGCGCGCCACCGTTGATGACGCCTTCACAGAAGTTCTCGCCGAGATGTCGATTCGAGAACCCCGCCCATACCAGCGCCTGCGCCAAAGTGGCGCTGCTCCCGGCCGTGGTCCCGAGCACCGACTTGATGCGTGTGGCGGCGTCTTCGGAGGTCCAGCGGGCGCGCTGCGCAAAGTTCCACCAGGTGTCGCCGTCATTGTCGACCAGCTTACCATTCTGGTGCAGCACGGAGATGCCGAAAGCCGCTGTGGAACCGGCGGGAAAAATTTCACGGGTGGCGGCGCCACCGGTGTACGAGGTCCAGTTCAGCGCCTCGGCCAGGTCGCGGCCAGCGCCGTTCACCAGCGACGCCAGCGCGGACGGCGTGTTGAGCGCCTCGGCGCGGATCGGTCCGGGGTTGACGGCGTCGAGCGCACAGCCAGACACACCGGCCAGCACGCAGAGCGGTGCGGCAACGCGCAGTACGCGTCGCGACATCGTCGCGCGTCCTGAGGAATTCGAAGTAAGCATCAGCACGTTCCTCAGTAAGAGATGCGGAGTGACATCTGGAAGATCGCGGGTGCCGGGATCTGCTCGTTGATGCCGCGCACAGTCGCGTTGAACGAATCGTTGTTCGTCATCTCGGGGTCGAACAGCGGCATGCCGAAGTTCCGGCGGAAGAGATTCTGCGCCGAGAACACGAAGGTGCTGCTCGCCGTGCGCGGAATCAGCTTGCCCAGCGGCACGGTGAGCGAGATATCCCGAATGCGGAAGAAATCCGCCGGGAAGATGAACATGTCCGTACGGACGTTGGCCGGAATGCAGGTGAGCGTTTCGCGTGCCGTGATCGGCTTGCCCGCGGCAATGTTGGCATAGGCGTCGAAACAGGTGGGCCAGAGCACGGAGCGGGACAGCGCGTTGAACGACGCACCCTCTTCGATGAAGGCGCCACCCTGGTACTCGCCGCGCACCGACAAGCTGACGTTCTTCCAGCCGCGGATGTTGATGTTGCCACCGATGATCCTGGTGGGCTGGCTCGGGCCGAAGTCGTGGTTCGACACGGTATCCGGCGCAACGCCGCGCGCGTCGGCATTGCGAATGAGCTTACCGCGCACGACGGGTGCCTGCTTGCCTTCCACCACCCAGCCGGAGTTCCCGACGGTGAAGGCCGGCGCGCCGCCCAGGCTGACCACTCTGCTGTCGTTCGTGGTGAGGTTGACGCCGGCTTTCAGCCCCCACGATTCACGATTGATCACATCGTGGTTGACTGCCAGCTCGATGCCCGACTTGTTCATCTCACCGACGTTGCGGAGCGCGTTGGCGAGAAAGCCCTCACTGGGAACCGACCGCACGCTGAACAGGGCGTCGGTGGTGGTGGCGTTGAAGTAGGTGAAGTCGACAGAGGTCCGACCGCTGAACAGCGTCTGATCGAAGCCAAGTTCGAGTTCGGTGGTACGCTCCGGGCCCAGGTCGGGATTGCCAAGATTGGCGGGGCGCACGGCGGTGGTGGTGCCCCAACCCACCTGATTGTACGTCCGCACGGCGGCAAAGGCGCCCGGTGCACGGCCGGCCGAACCGAAGGCACCACGCAGCTTGAGCGTGCCGTACTTCTCCTTCCAGAACGACTCCTCGGACAGCACCCAGGAGCCGTTGATCTTCGGATAGAACTGGAGACCGAAGTCCTTACCGAACGCGCTGTTGCCGTCGATTCGACCGCCGACGGTCACGAAGTAGCGGTCCTTGAAGCCCATGAGAATCGTACCGAACGCGCCGCCCGTGATGACGCGCTGCCGGTTCTCGTCGGCGTTCTTGATGGCGCCGCTCTGCACCGTCGGATCAGACGGCGTGGCGAAGTTCTCGGCCAGCGCGACGACATCACCGACATTGGAATTGACGTACTGCGTACCGGCCGACGCGGTGACCTTGAGATCACTGCCAAGATTGAAATCGTAGTTGTTCACCCAGTCGGTGCTCAGGGTGACGTTGGACCAGCGCTGGTTCTGGATGACGCCGAGCGGCGCCGCCGGGAATCCGAAGGGGCGCACGTTGCGGTTCTCGAGCGCCGCGCGGTCGAGGCCCACCGTGAGCCGGCTGGAGAATCGCGTGAAGGGGGTCCACGTGCTGGTGAGACCCATGATCAAGCGATCGATGTTCGTGGCCAGCTGCTGCGCCAGCACCTTGCGGATCGTGTCCGGGTTGGCGTTACCGAAGTAATTGCGGTCGCGGCGGAAGGCGTTGAGCGTGAGACCCTGCGCGTTGTTACCGGCGGGCGTCTGATCGATGAGATTGTTGGTGTAGGCACTGCTCCAATTCATCGCCAGCTTCTTCATTGGCTGGAAGTCGAGATTGGCCCGCACCTGATACTTGCGGTCCCGGTCGTTGGGCAGCACGCCGTCGACGTTTTCGATGTTGGTGGAGAGCAGGTACTTGAGATTGTCGCCCGTACCGCCCGACACCTGAACCTGCGTGCCGTAACGCGCCGCATAGTTGTCGAGGCCGGGGATCCAGCCGGACCCTTCGCTGTTGCGCAGGAACGGATCCATGAACAGCAGCGGCACCGAGTCGGTACCGAACTTCTGCAGGCTGCTCACGCCGCCGTTGAAGCGCACCTGCCACTTGGCCGCGCCACCCGCACCACGCTTGGTGAAGATCTGGATCACGCCGGCGGCGGCATCGGTGCCGTACAGCGTGGCGGCAGCCGCACCCTTCACGATTTCGATGCGATCGATATCGTCCGGGTTGATGTCGTTGAGCGGGCTGGAGTTCGAGTTGGCACCGCGCTGCGTGGTGCCGGTGAAGATGCCGTTGCGCGGATACTCGTCGCTGCGCGTACGCACGCCGTCAATGAAAATGAGCGGCTGGTTGGTCAGCGACACGGAGGTGGTGCCGCGCAGGCGGATGGCGGAACCGCTGCCGGCGTTACCGACGCCACCGCCGACCGTGACACCGGCCAACCGGCCCGAGAGCAGGTTGGTCACGTTCGAGGGGATTTCCGGCACCTCGGCGATCTTGACCTGGGCGATCGAGTTGCCGACTTCACGCTTGCGGGCCGAACCGCCGGTGCCGGTGACGACGACTTCATCGAGCGACAGCGCACTCACCGTGAGGGCGAACGTGACCGTCGTGGTCGCGCCCGCCGTCACCACGATCGGCTTGTCGACCGGCTGGTAGCCGATCAGTCGCGCGCGCGCGACCTGATTGCCCGCGGGAACGGAGGCGATGGTGAACGCGCCACTCGCGCTCGTGATCGCGCCCAGCATCGTGCCCGGAATCGCGATCTGCACGTTCGCCAACGGCGCGCCCGTGGCACTGTTCGTAACCGTACCACGGACCGTGCCGAGCGCGCCTTGCGCCTCGGTGACGGTGGGCATCAGCGTGCCGGCAGCGGCTATAGCAGCGAACAGCGCCGCGAAAGCTTGGCCGCCAACATATCGGCGGAAGCGCATCAGGACCTCTATGCGGGTGAGGGGAGGAGCGCGTCGCACTGCGGGGAGGGAGGCAGGCGATTTCGAACGAGACCACGAAGTAGCACCGCATCGGGCGCCTCAAGCAACCCGGGCGGCGGAGCTTGGACTAGATTCGGGCTCAGACATGACGTTGTCAATAAATTTCCAGATATTGACGAGTTTCGTCCCGCTCCTCCACGTATCCAACCCGTTGGCGGCCGTTTGGCCGCGCGGTCACCAGCGGCGACATGACCCGCGACTGCCCCTCACCAGACCGCATCACCGACATGGAACGACGCTGGATCATCGCTGCTCGGGTCTTTCTACTGACCCTCACCTACGCGGTCGTCCGCTACACAGTCTTCGGGTCCGTCCCCCCCTCGCAGTTGCCGGTCTTCCTGTCGAACAAGGCGATCTCGGTGACGGCGCTCGTGGTGACCGGTTCATCAATGGTGACGAATGGGTCGCGACGTACGGCCCTCGGCGCCGTCGGCGCCGCGCTCGTGCTGCTGCACGTGGTGCTCTCCCTCATCGTCCTGACCCCGGCCTACCTCGGCAAACTGTTCGACGCGCGCGGGACGTTGACCGCCGCGGGCGAGTGGTCGATGCTGGCCGGGGCTGTCGCGGGCCTCATCATGATGCGCCTTGCGAGCCAGCCGAGCGACGTATTGGGATCGGGGAGCCTGGTCCCGGGGGCGGGGCAATGGATCCTGGCGCTGTCGGCCCTGCATGTGCTGGCGCTCGGCTACCCCTCCTGGATCGATCCGGCACACTGGCCCGGCCATCTGCCGCCGATCTCGATGCTGTCCTTCCTCGCCGCCGTCGGCTTTCTCATCGCGCGGCGAACGGGGTGGCGCCTGCCGTGAAACCTCGCGTTCAGGGTAGCCCGACCAGAACGCGTGAGCGAACGCTGCTCGGAGATGCCGCAGGCCGCAGTTCGGCCGAACCGGCCGAAAACGTCACGGCCCGCCTCGACAGGGTCGCGGCGGGCCGTGCGGATCGTGTCGCGTGTGCCCCTACGGGCGCGCCGGACCCATGATGTTCTTGGCGTACAGCGCGATGATGATCGCGACCAGCGCGACCTGACCGATGGGGCCGATCGCAATAATCCCGCTGAAGATCGCCGAGATGAGCGTCAGCGGCAGCTTGACGATGGGCAGGAGCCAATCGGCGTTGGCGGGATGTGAGAAAAACGGCATGAATGGCCTCGCAAGGGTTCAGAACGACGACGAGCGAACGTTAGCGGGTCCGGCTCAGCCCCGGAAGCGCTGGAGGTACTGCAGGTCGTCATCGTCCACCCGGATCGTGTAGACCGCGCCGCCCGCGCCGAAGCCGATCACACGGGTCTGCTTGGGCAACACGACCTTGCCGGTCAGCTTTCCCGCCGCCGAAAAGACATCGTAGGTCGGGATCGGATCGGAGGCGGCGCGATTGCGGGCGACCCAGATCTCTCCCGTAGGCGTGGAGAAGATGCCGTTCGAATTGAACGGCGGCTTCGTCGCGGGCCACTCGGTCGGCTCCTCGAACGGTGGTGGCGCTGTGCTGGCGCGGTTCTGGGAGCCGCCGGGGCCGCCTTCGGTGCGCATGATCATGATGCCACCCGCGTTCTTCGACTGATCGCGGAACTCCTGCTTTTCGGCGCTGCCGACCTTGACCGGCGAGAACGCGACCGCGGCGCCACGGGTGACGGCCCGCGTGGGGGAGATGAGATCGAGGTGATAGTCGCCGACCCGGGCGATCACCACGGTGCCGTTGGGGAGCACCGTCCAGGCATCGCGCGCCGAATACGGCGTCCGTCCCCCGATCCGCACTTCCATGCGCTGGTTGCCGCCACTGCCGCTGGATTTCACCGAGGCGTTGTTCTTGGGCAGGTTCACCCAGGCCAGGGTGTCCACGGACTTGGTGGCGCGATCGTACCGCACAATCGGGGCGGTATCGGCCGTGACGGGTCCGTTCGGACCCATCGAGATACCGCCGCCTTCAAAGTAGAGGCGTCCGCGCGCATCGGAGGCGCGCGGCATGCCGAACCCCAGCCCACCGATCCGCATGACCGGCCCGCCGCCCTCGGGGCGCTGGCCCGCCTGTGGACGCGGCGGCGGCGACGGCTCGTCGCCCACGCGGAACGACACACCCGGCTTGCCGTCGGGGTGCACCATGAGGTAGCGCTGGTTGAGCGGATCGAAGATCACGCTGCTGTCGCCGGGGAGCGCGAACAACTGCGTGGGCAGTCCGTACTCGCCGGGTCCCGATCCCTCGCGGCCGACCTTGGTGGCGCTGTTGGCGGTGAGGTTGACGAGCTGCACGAGCTTGTCGCGGCTGTCGACGACCAGCAACCGGCCGTCCTTCAACTCACGGACGGCGGCAATCTGCGAGAACGGCTCGCTGTATTCGGCGAGCGGCTTGGCGAGCGTACGGCTGGGCTGCTGGGCGGCGACGGGGAGGGCGGCCGAGGCCAGCAGCGCGAGGGCGTAGGAAGTGCGCATAGGCGGAGAGTGGGGGGGGAGGTCACGAACGATAATCCGTTACCCCACCCCTCGCTTCCGGTTGCCACGGTACTCCGGGCTAGGCGCTCGTTCCGGCGATCGCGTCTTTCGCGATCACGGCGAAGTCGCGGGCGCCGAAGCCTTCGGCGATCACGGCATCCATGCGGGCCGCGAGCGACGGCAGCACGGCGAGCGGCAGGTCGCCCGCCGTCTCCATCATGAGGCGAATGTCCTTGCGGGCCATCGTGAGCTCGAAGCTCGCGTCGAACTTGCCCGCCGCCATGGTGCGCCCACGCCCCTGCAGGATGTTGCCGGGATTGAAGAACTCGAGAAGCTTGAGCGCGTCGGTGGGCGTGATGTCGGTGCCCTTGGCAATGCTGTACACGTCGCTGAGCAGGGCGCCCATGCCGATGATGAAGGCGTTGCCCATGAGCTTGTAGGCCGCCGCGAGATCATTGCGCTCGCCGAAGTACTCCACGCGCACGGCCATGGCGGCAAGCGCGTCTTTGACCGATTCGTAGAGTGCGGCGGGGCCGGCGGCGAGGATGATGCCCTGACTCAGTCGCGCGGCGGCCGGCCCGATGAAGACGGGGCAGTGCAGATAGTGCACGCCGTCGGCGTTGAGGCGCGTGGCGCGTTCGGCGGTGAGCGCCGGCTGCGTGGTGGTGTGATCCACGATGATCGCGTCGGGGGCGAGCCCGGCGCGCAGCTGTGCGATGACGTCTTCCACGACCGCATCATCCTTGAGCACCAGATGTACGCGGGTGGCACCGCGCACCGCATCGGCCGGTGTGTCGGCGACGATGGCGCCAAACGACTCGAGGGCGCGGGCCTTGTCGATGGTGCGGTTCCATACCGTCACCGTATCGCCGCGCTGGCAGGCGGCTTCCACGAAGCCGCTACCGAGCAGCCCCGTGCCGAGAAACGCGATAGTGGTCATGCGCAAAAGATAGCCGTTTCCGACCGCACACTGCACTTTTCGGTCGGTCCCCTTCCTCCCCCTTCAGCCCTCTCCGCTCATGCGTCGTCTCGTTACGCTCACTGTGCTGTCCACGCTCGCGGTCGCCTGCAAATCATCCGGCGGCGGCAAGGCCAACCTCAGCCCGAAGGCCGATGCCAAGGCCGCCAAGCCGGCGGCGGTCACGGCCGCCGCGGTGGCCATGGGCGACTCCATCTTCAACAACGGCTCGTGCGCCCGCTGCCACGGCAAGGGCGGCGTCGGCGCCACGAATGCGCCGTCGCTGGCCGGCCCGAAGTTCCTGCAGATGACGACGGGCAGCTTCGAGGAGATCGTCGCCACGATCGTGAGCGGCGTGCCGAAGGAGAAGATCAAGGACCCGACGCATCCGAACCCGATGGGCGCCCGCGGCGGCCGCATGGCGCTCACGGATCCGCAGATCCAAGCGGTGGCGGCGTACGTGTGGACGTTGTCGCACAAGTAGACGTCAGACGTCAGACGTCAGCGGTTCACGCGAAGGGCGCGAAGATCGCGAAGGCACGCGAAGCACAGCAACGGCAAAGACTTTTCTTTTGTTGTTCTTCGCGACTCTTCGCGGCCCTTCGCGAACTTCGCGTGAACCTACGATGCTGCGGCAGGCACTACAGCTCGTGCCCGCCGCACGCGCCGCCCCACCAGTAACGCCGGCATGACGAACATCACGCCGAGCGTGCCGGCGACGGTGCCACCGGCGGTGGCCAACGCGATGGCGCCGAACAGGCGGGTGGCATCGGTGCCCACGGACAGCGGAATGAGCGACGCCATCGCGGCCAGCG
>NZ_JBILKJ010000140.1:0-6925 GCF_044376735.1 Gemmatimonas sp. | reverse complement strand
CGGTCGCGCCGCCGGTGGATTCGGTAAAGGCCGCACCAGCCGCCGACTCGAGCACGACTCCCGATACGACCAAGAAGGCCTGACCTTCAGCGGCCGACGATGCGAGCAGGCGTCGGCTACTGAAGGGGAAAAGCAGAAGGGCCCTGGGGATGTACCCCAGGGCCCTTCTGCCTACTCGATAAAATTGACGGCTATGGAACGGTGGCCGTGAACACCACCGGGTTATTCGTAATGCCGGTTCCGGTCACCGTCGCGGTGAGCGTGCGCGCGCCAGAACCCGTAGGCATGACCCACGACCCCGAGGCCGCAAATCCGAGCACATCGGTCAGTGCCACGACCGGTCCGGCACCACCGGCAATCGTGCCGCTGCCACCGCCCAGGGTGAACGTCACCGTGACGCCCGCGACCGCGTTGCCATAGATGTCGACGACCCGGACGACTGGGGCCGTACCCACCGCGGCACCTGCCACTGCAGCCTGCGCCTGGATTGACGTGACCGCGACCGTGACCGACGCCGCCGACAGCGCCGTACCAGTCACCACCCACGTCGGCTCGAGGCCAGCCTGCGTCACCCCCGTCACGACCGCACGAATACGATAGACGCCGACCACCGTACCAATGCGCCACGTGGTCACCTGCGCCAGACCGTCGGCGGCGGTGGTGATGGTCGCGCCGGTCAGCGTGTTGCCGGTTCCCGTCACGGCCTCGAACGTCACCGCGGCACCCGCTACGGGGTTTCCGTTCGCATCGATCACGCGCAGCGTGGGTAGCGGCGAAACGAAGCTGTTCACCGGGAAGTTGGCGAGCAGCGAGTCACCCACCACCTGCAAGGCCGCCGCGGCACCCGCCGTGGCCGTGGCTTGGAACACCACGTCGGAAAGTCCCGCCGTGGACGCCGTGAGCGTCTGCGCACCAGCTGTCGTGCCCAGTCGCCAGCTGCCGACACTCGCCTGACCCAGCGCGTTCGTGACCACCGAACCACCGGTCACTGTGCCACTCCCCACGCCGGGAGTAAACGTCACAGTTACACCAGCCACCGGGTTGCCACGGTTGTCCCGTACCACGACGGACGGGGCAATCGCCACCAGCGACCCAGCGACACTACTCTGGTTATTGCCAGCCGTGGCCGAGAACACCGCCGGGGCGCCTGCCGTCGCCGTTGCCGTGAACGTGACCGGGGTAAGCGTCAGACCGGTGGCCGTGGCGCGGAGGGTGTTGGCGCCCGGCGTTTCACCGAGCGTCCAGGCGCCGACCGTGGCCGTGCCGTTGGCATCGGTAAGGGGACGACGGACAACCGCCGATCCGCCACCCGCGGTCACCTCGAACACCACTTCCTGACCGACAATGGGGTTGCCAAACGCGTCGCTGATGCGCACCGCCGGGTCGATGGGGAGCGTGCGTCCCACCGTGGCCGTCTGGTTGTTGCCGGCCACGATCGTCAGTGCCGCCGCGGCAGCGTTGCGCGCCGTGGCCGTGAACACCACCGGCGTGAGCGTACCGGCTGTAGCCGTGAGGGTGTAGTTCTGGGCGATGCTGCCGAGTTGCCAGCCGTCTGGCGTGGCGAGGCCCGACGCGTTTGTGGTCTTGGTGCCACCCACCACGTTCGAGCCCGCCGAGGCCACGAAGGTGACCGACGTGTTGGCTACCGGGTTGCCGTTGGCATCGACGACACGAATGGAGGGCAGCGGCGTGACGAGTGCGCCGACCACCCCGGTGAAGGACGTCGCGCCCACCGCCGCGGCCGCAGCGGCCGTACCGGCGGTCCCCGTGGCCGTGAAGGTGATCGGATTTCCCGTGACACCATTCGAGAGTACCAGCGCCTGCAGGCGATTCGTGCCCGCCGCCGCGCCAAGCCGCCACTCGCCGACGGTCGCGATGCCGTTGGCGTTGGTGGTCGCACCGGCGCCGGTGATGCTGCCGCCACCACTCGCCACACTGAACAGGACCGAGGTGCCGGCGACGACGTTGTTGAATCGGTCGCGAACGATCACCGAGGGTGCCGCGGTTAGCGTAGCACCGGCCAGCGCGCTCTGATTGTCGCCGCCCTGGATCGCGACTGCCGCGGGGGCACCAGCCGCCGCGGTCGCGACGAAGGTGGCGGTGGTCGTCACGCCGGCGATCGCGGCCGTGACGCGCTGTACGCCTGCGCTACCACCCAGGCGCCAGCGCGTCTCGGCGATACCGCTGTTGTTGGTCGTATCCACTGTCGGCGTTACTGATCCACCACCCTCGGCCACAGTAAAGGTGACCACCACGCCGCCCACGGGACTCCCGCCGGCGTCGGCGACCTTTACCGACAAGAGATCGGGGGCGAACTCACCGACGACGCCGGTGCTCGAGGCGCCACTCACGGTGGCGATCGTGGCGGGTGGCTTGGGGCCGTCGTCGCCGTTGCAGGCGGCCAGCATGAAGGCGGTCAGCGTTACGGCAGCCGCGCGCGGCACCGGAAAGCCAACGGGAGCGTACTGTCTCGGCATGAGCGGGATCATTGAGGGTGGCAGGGGTACTTCGTGAGATCGACCTCGACACGCGGATCCGATATTCCCGCAGAGGATACTGCGTGAAGACTGCGTGCGAAAGAGCAGCAGGAGAACGCGCGTGAGGCTTGGAGCGCGGTGGCGATGTTCGCGTCAGCCGACATCATGCAGCGCGTGCTGCATGATGTCGGGGAGCGGCGCCGCATGGCAGTGGAACACACTCGCAAAGCCGTGCATGACGTGCTGCTGCACCTGCGAAAACGTGGGGGATGGTTGGCCCGCGTTATCACATTCGCGCGCCACCGTGCTCATCGTGACCTGATCGATGCCGCATGGCACCACGTGTTCGAACGTGGACAGATCGTTCGTGATGTTGAGCGCCACGCCGTGCCACGTCACCCAATCTTTTGCGTGCACGCCGATGCTGGCGAGCTTGCGCCGCCCATCGGCATCCTCGCGCCACACGCCGGTGAGCCCGGCCACACGACCGGTCTCGAGACCGACACCGCGCAACGCCACGATGATCGACTCTTCCACCTGCCGCAGATACCAGTGCAGGTCCTGCTTGTGGCGCTTGAGGTCGATGATGGGGTACCCCACCAGCTGACCAGGCTCGTGAATCGTCACGTCACCGCCGCGCTCCACGTCGCGCAGCTCCACGCCGCGCGACGCGAGATACTCCGGTGTGACCAGCAGATTGCCCGGCTTGGTGCTGCGGCCGAGCGTGACCACCGGCGGATGCTGCACCAGGATCAGCAGATCCTGATCGAGCGCCCCACTGATCCGCGCCGCCGCGGCGCGCTTCTGGATGCCCCACGCCACGTCGTAGGGCGTGAGGCCGAGATCGAGGACATACAACTGCATCAGGTCACGCGTGCAGCATCTTCCCCATCGAGTCCAGCACCGCTTCACCGATCGCTTCGCTGAGCGTCGGATGGGCGTGGATCGCCAAATCGATCTCTTCGACGGTGAACTCGTTCTCGCGGGCGACGACGAGCTCGTGAATGAGCTCCGTGGCGTGCGCACCCACGATGTGCGCGCCCAGAATCTCGCCGTACTTCGCGTCGCGGATGATCTTCACGAAGCCGTCGGTCTCACCGCTGGTGCGCGCGCGGCCGTTGGCGGAGAACGGGAACTTGCCCACCTTGTAGTCGAGCTTCTGATCCTTGCACGCCTGCTCGGTGAGGCCGATGCTGGCCACTTCCGGATGACAGTAGGTGCAGCTCGGGATGTTGTTGTAGTTCACCAGGTGCGGATGCTCGCCACCCAGCAGGTCGGCCAGCACATGCCCTTCGCGTGACCCCTTGTGGGCCAGCATCTGGTGCCCCGACACATCACCGATGGCGTAGTAGCCCGGCACGTTCGTTTCGAACTTCTCGGTGATCTTCACGAAGCCGCGTTCCGACTTGGCGATCCCCACCGTTTCGAGGCCGATCTTCTCCACGTTCGGCGCGCGTCCAGCCGCCACCAACACCTTCTCGACTTCGAGCGTGTGCGTGGTGCCGCCCGCTTCCACCACCATTGTGGCACCGGTCTTCGTGATCTTCGTGCTGGTGATCTTGGCACCCGTGAGCACCTCGATCTTCCGCTTCTTGAACGCCTTGGCCAGCTCGGCGCTGCAATCGGCGTCTTCGATGGGAAGAATCGTCGGGGCCACTTCCACCAGCGTGACCTTGGTGCCGAAGGCGGCGAACACGTCGGCGAATTCCACCCCCACGGCCCCGGCGCCCACGATGACCATCGAGGCCGGAGCCTTCTCGGCCACCAGCACATCGTCGCTGGAGAGCACGACCTGCTTGTCGAGTTCGAGACCGGCCTGCGGCAGCCCCTTCACACGCGAGCCGGTGGCGATCACGACGGCCTTCTTGGCTTCGTGCGTCTCCTTCTTGCCGTCGGGCAGCGTGACGGTGACCTTCTTCCCCTTCTCGAGGACGCCTTCGCCGCGGATCGACTGGACCTTGTACTTCTTCATCAGGAAGTCGACGCCCTTGGAGTTCTGCGCGCTGATGCTGCGCGAGCGCTTCATGGCCGGACCGAAGTCGAGCGTGATGCCGTCGAGCGTGATGCCGTGTTCGGCCGCCTTGCCGAGCTTCACGGCGAGGCCGGCGCTCTCGAGCAGCGACTTGGCGGGAATGCAGCCCCACAATACGCACGTGCCGCCGAGGGCTTCACGTTCGATGACGGCCACCTGCATACCCAACTGGGCACAGCGGATGGCGCACACGTAGCCGGCGGGACCACCGCCAAGAATGATGACGTCGAACAAAGCCATGATAGTCGGGGATAGACGGGGAATGACGATGACGTAAGCTAGCGGAAAACGCGCCAGCGTAGGGGGGCTATCCGAGCAGCCACTGGGCGGCTGAATACCATTGAAGCCGTTCTGGGAGCAGCCGCGTCGGCGGGGATTGATCCTGCGTGATGAGTAGGGCGACGGCGTGAGGGTGGCTCCTTGCGGCCGCCTCGAGCGCCCGCACCTCCCGCTCCCATGTTGCTTCGTCCGAGGTATCGAGGCACACCTGAACCAACAATGGCGGCTCGCCGGGCCTGGTCGCGAAGAAGTCCACCTCACGATCGTCGCCGACGCGCAGCCATGTGACGGAATACTCGCGTCGCTCCAGTTCGAGCAGCACCGCCGTCTCGAGCGCGCGCCCTCGGTGCTCCCGACCGGGCTGCTCGTAGAGTGGGATGAGGCCGGCGTCCACTGGGTAAACCTTGCGCGGGTTCACCAACCGTTGCTTTTCCGATGCGCTCTGCATGTCGAGCACGCGAACGAGGAAAGCGTCCTGCAGGTGGTCAAGGTAGGCGTGGAGCGTGTCCTTCCCGATCGGCACCCCCTGTGACCGCAGGAAGTTGTAGAACTTGTGCACGGTGAAGCTCCCCCCCGGCGTGGAAAGCAGGTGCCGTTGGAGCGCTCGCAACGCCGTGGGGTTCGAAACCTTGTGCCGCTCGATGACGTCGCGGAGGACCATGGTGTCGACGTACCCCGTGAGCAGTCTGGCGCGGTCACGCAGCTCCGTTCCTTGCGCTTCGGGGAACCCACCCGTTTTCAGGTAGTCGCGGAGCCGCGCGTCGAGGTCGGCTCGCTCGCCTGGGCTGAGACCATGCCACGGCTCCACTGGTTCAGCGTTTGCGTGGCGCAGCACTTCGCGGAAGGAGAAGGGATGCACCAGCACTTCGAGGAGCCGGCCGCGCACAGCCGTGGCAACTTCCTGGCTTAGCAGCTTCGCCGAGGAGCCTGAGACGATCACTTCGACGTTTTTTGCTTCCACGAGGCGATGGACCAGCGACTCCCACCCGTCGACAATTTGGATCTCGTCGAGGTAGAGGGAGAGGAGGCCCCCAGCGTGAATCGTCGGGAATTGCCGAGCATGCTCCTCGATGACCCACCCGAGGTCGAGCGCCGTCATTCCGATGAGGCGCTCATCCTCGAGCCCCAGCATGAGCTGGGACTCCCGTGGGCGCCCGCCCGCGATGCGATCGGCGCGCCGCTGGTGCAGAAACGACGTTTTCCCGCCGCGGCGCACCCCGATAACGGCGAGGGGCTTACCCGCAATTCCGGGTAAGCGCACGTCTCGCCTCGTGAGATCAGGCGGCGGCGCGGTCAGTGCCTCGGCCAGTTTCGCTCTCAGGAGGTCGGAGGAAATTGTCCTTTCCATCGTGACAAATTACCTCTTATTCATCCTTCCTGCAAGGACAAATACTCCGACTACTGCCGTACCGTCCGCACCCCGTCCGAGTACACCACCTCGACTGCCCGTCCTCCCGTGACCACCGCGTCGCCCGAGCGACGCACGAAGCCCATCAGCGCGCCGGTAGAGGCGTCGCGTACCATGGCCATGGGATAGGCCGTGCTGTTCCACGTGACGCGCGCCCGGCCGTCGGTGGTGCGCGCGACCTGCGCTTGCACCGGCGCCGGCAGCACCACCGGCGTGCCAGCCGCCGCGGGGGCTGTCATCCGGGCGCTCCTGCGCACCACCGACGACAACGGGGATCGCGCGTCGCGCACGCGGATGGAGGCGAGCCGCGCCTCGAGGGTGGCGCTCCAGGGCACGATCACGGCGAACTGTCGCTCATCCGCCGCCGTGGCGTGATCCACGCGCTGTGTCTCGATCTGCCGGTCGAGCAGCGTGGTGCCGTCGGCATCGAGCAGTTCGAGACGGTGCGAGGCCGATACGGCGCTCGCGCTGACCGGGGCGTTCACCCGGAAGGCCGGCTCCAGCTGGATCTGTCCGTTGACCACACGCCCCCACACCAGCAGTCCCTCGCCCGGGGCGTCGGTCGACGACACGCCGCCGGAGGTACTGCGGTACTGCATCACCGCCGCCCAGTTGTAGTCGCTGATCCACTGGTTGCTGCAGTAGCCCATGACATCGGTCCAGGTGGGCGACACGAGGGTGTTGGTCAGACTGTTCCAGCCCCAGAAGTTGATCACGCCGCCGACGTGG
>NZ_JBILKJ010000041.1:0-23844 GCF_044376735.1 Gemmatimonas sp. | reverse complement strand
CGTGATCGACGGCAACATCAAGAACGTGCATACGGTGAAGGGTGGCATTCAGTACATGATGTACCTCGCCGATCACTACACCGAAGTCACCAAGAGCGCGTCGCTGGGCTTCTTCCAGATCGGCGGCGGCATCGCGGGTGACTTCCCGATCTGCGTCGTCCCGATGCTGCATCAGGACTTGCAGCGTACGGAGGTGCCGCTGTGGGGGTACTTCTGTCAGATCAGCGATTCGACCACATCGTATGGCTCGTACTCGGGCGCGGTGCCGAACGAGAAGATCACGTGGGGCAAGCTCGGCATCGAGACACCGAAGTACATCATCGAGAGCGACGCGAGCATCGTGGCCCCGCTGGTGTTCGCGATCGTGCTCGGACAGTAATCGGCCGCTCGGTTCAAGATCGGTGAACGTGGCCAGTGTCCGGGGCAACCGGATGCTGGCCACGTTGCTGTGCAGGCCCCTCGCTGTTCTCTGCGCCTCTGCGCCTCTGCGTGCTCGGCGTGATCGGTTCCGTGGGCGAGGCGCCCGACGGTCGTTGAACAGACCACGCGAAGGGGCAGAGCACGCGGGGAGCGCAGAGGCGATGGAACAGATCACACAAAAAAATCGAGACCGGGAGAAAAGGAGGGGCGTTTGAGCCTACCCCGGATGCTCACGTTCTCTTTTGCTCTTTTGCTCTGTGTGATCCGTTCAGCGGCGCCGGTCCCTCCGCGCGCTCTACTGTGCAGTATGAACGGTTCCGCCGGCCTGGCGTCTGCACGCGGCTACGGCAGCGAATCCACGTCGACGGTTGGCACGCGGAGACGTTGGCCCACCTGGATCTCGTCGGCGGACAGCTGATTCAGCTGGCGCAGGACATCCGGTGAGGTCTGGAAGCGGCGTGCGAGTGCGGTGAGCGTCTCGCCGCGCCGCACGACGTAGAACGCGTATCGCGCGGCCGGTGGGGCCGGGGCGCGCGTGGTGGCGGTCAGGGCGTCTTCGTCACGGGTGACGGCCTGGCGCGCCGCGGCAGTGGCCTGCGCCACGCGCCGTGCCGCGGTCCACGAGCCATCGTCCACGATGAAATCCACTTCCGCCGCGGGGGTCCGCAGGACGAGGCCGCGCCCGTAGCCGCGGAAGAGTGTGCGTGGCTCGAGGGTAAAGGCGACGTCGTACGGGTAGCTCTCCACCAGCAGTTCGGAGGGGCCGTCTTCGCGCGGACGCAGTAGCGGTGTGGGCGGCGCGCCAACGTACAGCAGGCGCCGGTTGGTGGCGACGACCACCCCGAAGGATTCGCGCCACATGTCGGTCCAGCGCCGCTGCGAGGCGAAGGCCTGCGCCACCACGCGCTCGTCGGGCCCGAGTTGCGAGGCGACCTCCTGCTGGGCGGCCTCGCGGGCCGCGCGACGGGCCCCGATCGGCGGCACGATGGCCGCGGCCGCCACGAGGCCCGCGGTCCCCAGCAGTGCGGTGCCGCTGGTGAGGGCGACCAGCAGCCGCACCCAGGGACTACGCGCGCGGCGCTCCCGCGGGGCGGACGCATCGGCGGAGGGTTCACGTATGGCCATGTGACGGAAAATACCCCGCGGCGCCCCGGGAATCTCCGTCGAGGGGGTTGCTGGTGCGCCGTCAGCGAACATGTTGCACCGCCATGACGCAGACACCGGCGACGGCGGCGACCCGCGCGCTCTCGGGCGTGGTGCTGGGCACGCTCGGGATCGGCGCCGCCTACGCGAGTGCCTTCTTCCCCCACACGGTGGGCGCGGCGGGGCCATATCTCATGGCGGTCGCGGTGCCCGTGTGCCTGATCGCCACCATGACGCTCGGCGCCGTGCGCGGGTCCCGCCTACGCGGTGGACTCGGGTGGCCAATGCTGCTGCTGTTCGTGCTGGTGTGTGTGCTCGTTGGTGGCGGCTTGCTTCTGGCCCTGCTGCTTCCGCCGGACACGGTCGCCAGTCCCTACTGGCTTGGTCTGCCGCGCCGCGCGGCGGTGGTCGTGTACGGCGTGGGTATCCTGCCGTTGTTCGTCTTGCCGCTGGCGTACGCCTTCACGTTCGACGCCCGCACGCTGTCCGATGCGGATCTGGCGCGCGTTCGTGCGGCGCGTATGCGCCACGAGCCGGCGGACGAGGCACCGGCGGTCGAGTCGCAGGCGGTCGACGCGCCGCTGGCGCGTCCATGAGCGCGTCAGTGATGACGGCATCGCTCCTGCTGCAAGCGGGGACCATTCCGGCGAATGCGAAGCCGGTGGTCGGTGGCGTGGCGATTGCGTACGTCGTGGTCGTCGCGATCATTGGGGTGTACGCGACGCGTCGAACGAAATCGGCCGCCGACTTCTTTGTGGCCGGGCAGGGCATCGGGCTGTTCACGCTGGCCGTCGCGTCGATGGCCGCCACGCTGTCGGGGTTCGCCTTCATCGGCGGGCCGGGATTGGTCTATTCGGTGGGCATCGGCGCCGTGTTCATCGTGCTGCCGGCGGCGCTCACCAATTCGATGGGTGCGTGGGTGCTGGCCAAGCGCCTGCGCCTGCTGGCGGAGGTGCGCGAGATGATCACCATACCCGATGCGATCGGGGTGCGTTATCAGTCGCCGGCAGCGCAGGGGCTGGCGGCGTTCGCCATCGTGCTCGCCGTGATCGGGTATATGGCCACGAACCTGCTGGCACTCGGACTGGTCCTCGATGCCACCTTCGAGCTGGGGCGCGGCACGTCCATCTGGCTCGGCGCGGCAATCATTCTCGCGTACTCGGTGTCAGGCGGCATTCTGGCGGGCATCTACAACGACGTCTTTCAGGGCATCCTGATGGCGGTCGCCTCGGTGATGGTCTTCGTGTTCGCGATGCACAGCGGGGGAGGCCTGGACGGAATCGCGCACACGATCATGACGCACGATCCGGCCCTGCTCGGCCCGTTCGGCAAGCTCACCCCGCTGGCGGCGCTCTCGTTGTTCTTCGTGTTCGGGCTGGGAGCGCTCGGGCAGCCGCACGTGGTGCACAAGTTCTTCATGCTCCGCGATCCGCGGCACCTCAAGTGGTTCCCGCTGCTGATGACGTGTGCGCTCTTCCTCACGTTGCTGCTGTTCGTCGGCGTCGGGCTCGCGATGAAGGCGCTGGTGCTGTCGGGCGGCGCCCCGGCACTCGCCACGGCCGACGAGGCGACCCCCACGTTTCTCCTGCGCTTCACACCGCTGCCGTTGGCGGCGATTGTCTTCTCGGCCGTGGCGGCGGCGATCATGAGCACGGTGAACTCGTTCCTGAGCATTGGCGCGGCCGCCCTCACCCATGATCTGCCGCTGGCGTTCGGCGCGCGGGTAACCGACGAGCTTCGGTGGGGCCGAATCTGGACCATGGCGCTCACCGTGGCGGCGGGGCTGCTCGCACAGCAGTCCGGCACGCTGGTGGCCTTCCTGGGCATCTTCGGCTGGGGGCTGTTTGCGTCGACGCTGGTGCCGGCGCTCGCCATCGGGTTGAACTGGAAAGGGGCGACGCGCGCCGGTGCCATGGCCTCGATCGTGACGGGGCTCGTGATCACGCTTGGGCTGGAGTCGCTCGCGTACTTCAAGGTGTTCACCTTTCCGGCGGGTGTAACGGCCACCGCGATCGCGCTGGTGCTGTCCATATTGGTGTTTTTCGTGGTGTCGTGGTTCACGCGGCACACCGCCGCGGCCACGCTCGCCCCGGATGTCTGCGCGGTGATGGACGCCTGACGCGTTCGGCGACTGGCGTACCGAGCGCGACTCAGCGAGCATTGGAGATGCCTCTGCAGGTCCGAACGCTCCGATGACGCGCCCTCAGCGCGCGCCCGCCCCCGGTCGTGCCAAAGGCGCACGCGCGTCGGCGTCTGCGGAGGCCAAGGCGGCTATTGCCCCGCCACAACTCGACCTGTTTCCCGTGCTGCCGGTGATCGACGTGCTCGATCCGCGTGTCATCGTGGGGGCGCACACCGGGGTCGAGCATCTGGTCCGCGTGCGCTTGCGTCCCAACGATGCGCCGCATCTGATTTTTCATGACCGGCACGGCTGGTACTGCGAGTCGCATGGGCCGACGTGCCACACGGTGCAACTCGCCCGCGACGCCACCCGATGACGGGCTGCCATGTCTGCTGACGTCACGCCGATCTGGAGCCCCTCAGCGGAGGCCGTTGCGCGCGCGCAGCTCACGCGGTTCCGCCTCGATCTTCAGGCCCGAGGCGTCATCGATGCCTCGGTTACCGATGCGCATGCGCTGCAGCGCTGGTCGGTAACGCATCCCGCGGCGTTCTGGGCCGAAGTCTGGCGCGCGGCGGCCATCATGGCCGACGGTCCCGGTCCGTCGTCATCGCCGTGGCGTGATGTGCTCGTGGGTGGCGAGCGGATGGCACCGCCCGACGCGGCGCGCGGACCGCGGTGGTTCACCGACACACGGCTCAACTTCGCCGAACACCTGCTGCGCCGCCGCGATGCGGGCACAGCCATCGTGTCGTGGAACGAGCAGGGCGCGCAACAGCGCCTCAGCTTTGCCGAGTTGGCTGCGCAGGTGGCCGCTACGGCGGCCGCGCTCGTCGCCGCCGGTGTTGGTCCGGGCGATCGCGTAGTGGGCTACCTGCCGAATCTGCCGCAGGCCGTAATCGCGATGCTTGCCGCGACGTCGCTGGGCGCGGTGTGGTCGTCCTGCTCGCCCGACTTCGGCACCAAGGGCGTGCTCGATCGGTTCGGACAGATCGCTCCCAAGGTGCTGATTGCCGCCGACGGGTACTGGTACGCCGGCAAGCAGATCGACTGCCTGACGCGACTGGGTGAAATCGTGGCCTCATTGCCGTCGCTGGCCGCGGTATGGGTGGTGCCGTACGTGAGCGCCACACCGGCGCTCGGAGCGCTACCCGGCGCCGTCGCCTTCACCGACGTGCTGGCCCAGTATGCCGCGCATCGGGAGCCGGCATTCACACGCCTGCCATTCGATCATCCGCTGTACATCATGTACTCGTCGGGCACGACTGGGCTGCCCAAGTGCATGGTGCATGGCGCCGGCGGCACGTTGTTGCAGCATTGGAAGGAGTTGGCGCTGCACACCGACCTCGGCCCCGATGATGCGATCTTCTACTTCACCACCTGCGGGTGGATGATGTGGAATTGGCTCGTGTCGGCGCTGGCCATCGGCAGCACCATCGTGCTGTACGACGGCGCGCCGCTGGCGCCGTCGGCCGACATCCTGTGGCGCATGGCCGCGGTCGAGCGCATCGCCGTGTTCGGCACCAGTGCGAAGTATCTGTCCGTGCTCGAGAAGGAGGGCGTGCAGCCGCGCGCGTCCTTCGACCTGTCGTCGCTGCGCGCGATCTTGTCTACCGGCAGTCCGCTGGCCGCCCACAGCTACGACTTCGTGTACGCGCAGATCAAGTCGGATGTGCGTTTGGCCAGCATCAGCGGTGGCACCGATATCGTAAGCTGCTTCGCCCTGGGCGATCCCACGGGTCCGGTGTACCGCGGCGAGCTGCAGCTGCGCGGCCTCGGTATGGCGGTGGACGTGTTCGGCGACGACGGCCGCCCGGTGCGCGGCACGCCGGGGGAACTCGTGTGCACGCGCCCGTTCCCCAGCATGCCGGTGGCCTTCTGGAACGATCCCGACGGGGCGCTCTACCGCGCCGCGTATTTCGAGCACTTCCCGGGCGTGTGGCGCCACGGCGACTGGGCCGAGGTCACGGCGCACGACGGCCTCGTCATTCACGGTCGGAGCGACGCGACCCTCAACCCGGGTGGTGTGCGGATCGGCACCGCCGAGATCTATCGGCAGGTGGAGCAGATCCCGGCGATTCTCGAATCGCTGGTGATCGAGCAGCGGCTTGGCGTGGATAGCGACGACTCGCGCGTCGTGCTCTTCGTGCGGCTGCGCGAGGGAACGCACCTGACCGATGAGCTGCAGCGGTCCATCCGTCAGCGCATCCGTGAGTACGCCAGTCCGCATCACGTGCCGAAGGTGATCGTGGCGGTCGCCGATATCCCGCGCACGATCAGCGGCAAGATCACTGAACTGGCCGTCCGCGACGTGGTGCACGGTCGTCCGGTCAGGAACGCCGACGCCCTGGCCAACCCGGCGGCGTTGGCGCTGTTCGCCGACCTGCCGGAGCTCCGATCGTAGGCACCGCACCCCCGGCCGGGGTTATCTTTCTCTCGGACCGATGGACCCGCCCCGAAAAGACGTTCGTGGAGCATTGTCCCATGTGCAACAATCCGCTTTCGGAAGACCAACGGCAACGCGCCTGGATCGGCGCGCTGCCACGCTCGCATATCTAGGTCGCGATGGCTGCCCGCCGTCGGCGCGATTTCGCGCGGCCGACTGTCCATCCATCACACCTGAGGGTTGCTCCATGGCGACGATGACCATCCCCGAACAGGGGATCGAGCACGATGCGTTCCCGATCAACGGCACCGACTACGTCGAGTTCTACGTCGGAAATGCCAAGCAGGCGAGCCACTACTACCGCGCGGCGTTCGGCTATCAGCTGGTCGGGTATCGCGGCCCCGAAACCGGCGTGCGCGACCGCTGCAGCTATCTCATGCAGCAGGGCAAGATCCGCCTCGTGCTCACGACGGCGCTCCACCCCGAGTCGCCCATCGCCGCCCACGTGCACACGCACGGCGACGGTGTGCGCGACTACGCGCTGTGGGTTGACGACGCCCGCACGGCCTACGCGACCGCGATTGAACGTGGCGCCATCGCGATTCAGGAGCCGCAGCTGTTCAGCGATGAACACGGTGAGGTGATCATCGCCGCCATCGGCACGTACGGCGACACGATTCATTCGCTGGTGGAGCGCCGGAACTATCGCGGTTTCTTCCTACCGGGCTTCCGCGAAATCTCGCCGCGCTACCAGCCCGAGAGTGTAGGCCTCAAGTACGTGGACCATTGCGTCGGCAACGTGGAGCTGGGGCAGATGAATCGCTGGGTGCAGTACTACGGGGACGTGATGGGCTTTCGCAATCTCATCACCTTCGACGACGACGACATCAGCACCGAGTACTCGTCGCTCATGTCGAAGGTGATGGCGAACGGCGACGACAAGATCAAGTTCCCGATCAACGAGCCGGCGTCGGGCAAGAAGAAATCGCAGATCGAGGAGTACCTCGACTTCTACGGCGGCCCGGGTGCCCAGCACCTGGCGCTTGCCACCGACGACATTCTGGCCACCGTGAGCGCCTTGCGCGATCGCGGCGTCGAGTTCCTCTCGGTGCCCACCTCCTACTACGCCGAGCTGCAGGAGCGCGTGGGGCAGATCGACGAGGACATCGAGGCGCTGGCGGCGCTCGGGATTCTCGTGGACCGCGACCCCGATGGCTATCTGCTGCAGATCTTCACCAAGCCGGTTGAAGATCGCCCCACGCTGTTCTACGAGATCATCCAGCGGAAGGGCGCCAAGAGCTTCGGCAAAGGCAACTTCAAGGCGCTGTTCGAAGCCATCGAGCGCGAACAGGAACTCCGCGGCAACCTCTGAGGATCAGATGCCCTTCTATCACCAGCTGGGTGCGATACCGCGCAAGCGACACATCGTGTTTCGTCGTCCCGATGGCGGATTGTATGCCGAGGAGTTGATGGGGCACGAGGGGTTCGTGGGCACCTCGTCGCTGCTGTATCACACGCATCCGCCCACCACGTACAAGTCGGCGCGCAAGGTGCGCGACGTCGTGCTCGAGGCCGACACGGAGACGTCGCTGCGCCATCGGCACTTCCTCACGTCTCGCATTACCACGGGTGGATCGGCCACGCTCGACCGGCTGCCACTGCTGTTCAACAGTGACATCGCGATGCTGTACGTGGAGCCCACTACGAACGACACGCACTTCTACCGCAACTCGCAGGCGGACGAAGTCGTGTACGTGGTCGAGGGCTCCGGCGTGCTGGAGTCGGTGTACGGCGAGCTGCCGTACAAGTCGGGCGACTACGTGGTGGTGCACCGCAACATCACCCATCGCTGGCGCCATGACCTCGCTGCCGGCGCCACGAAGTTGTTGGTCATGGAGAGCCGCGGCCACATCCGGGTGCCGTCGCGCTACCGCAACAACTTCGGGCAGATGCTGGAGGGGGCGCCGTTCTCCGAGCGCGATATCCGCCGGCCCGTACACGTCGCGCCGCGCGATGAGATGGGGGACTTCCCGATTCTCGTGAAGCAGTACGATGCGCTGAACGAACTCGTGCTCGATCACCATCCGTTCGACGTTGTGGGATGGGATGGCTACTTCTATCCGTGGATCTTCAATATCCACGACTTCGAGCCGATCGTGGGGCGTATTCACCAGCCGCCCCCGGTACACCAGACGTTCCAGGGTGACGGCTTCGTGATCTGCTCGTTCTGCCCTCGGCCGTACGACTTCGATCCCCAAGCCATTCCGGCGCCGTACAACCACAGCAACGTCGACTCGGACGAAGTGCTGTTCTACGCGTCCAGCGAGTTCATGAGCCGCAAGGGCATCGAATACGGATCCATCACGCATCATCCCGATGGATTGGCGCACGGTCCGCATCCGGGGCGCACCGAAGCGTCGATCGGGGCGAAGTACACCAACGAACTCGCCGTGATGATGGACAGCTTCAAGCCGCTCAAGATCGCCAAGCTCGCCATGGCCATCGAAGATCCGGCGTATCACAAGAGCTGGATCGACGCGCAGCACGCGCAGTATAGTCCGCCCACGTCGTAGTCCCGCGCTGAACTTTCCGCCACACCGTCATGCCCCGTCTGTCCCAACGGTTTTCGTCGTTCCCCGCGTATCCGCTCGCGCACATTCCGGCGCGCAAGAAGGCGCTGCTCGAAGCCGGCGTCGATGTCATCGACCTCGGTGCCGGCGACGCGGATCTCGCGCCGCCCGCCGCCGCCGTGGCGGCGTTGCAGCAGGCGGCGGAGGTGCCCGCCATGCAGCGCTACGGCTTCGGGCTGGGGCTGGTACGCTACCGCGAGGCGGTCGCCGCCTGGATGCACACGCGCTTCGGGCAGCGCGTGGATCCCATCACCGAGATCGTGCCGTTGCTGGGCAGCAAGGAAGGCCTCGCGCACATCGCCTTCGCCTTCGCCGGTCCGGGTGATGTCGCGATCATTCCCGATCCGGCCTATCAGGCGTATCTCGGCGGCACGCTGCTCAGTGATGCCACGCCCTACGTGTACGCGCTGCGGCCGCGCACGAACTTCCTGGTGGATCTCGACGAGATCCCGGCGGACGTGCTGTCGCGCACACGGATTCTGTACCTCAATTACCCGAACAATCCGACGGCGGCCGTCGCCCCGCGCGACTACCTGGAGCGGGTGGTCGAGGTGTGCCGGGAACGCGATATCCTGCTGGTGTACGACAACGCGTATTCCGAGATGGGCTTCGACGGCTACGTGCCCCCCAGCATTTTCGAGATCGACGGGGCGCGCGACGTTGCCATCGAGTTCCACTCGCTGTCCAAGACGTACAACATGACCGGCTGGCGCTGTGGCTGGGCGGTTGCGAAGCCGGAGATTGCCACCGCGCTCGCCAAGGTGAAGGCGTTTACCGATACCGGGCAGTACATGGGCATTCAGGCGGCGGGTGTCGCGGCTATCGAGAGTTGGGCGGAGTTCGTGCCGCAGAACGTGGCCGTGTTCCAGGCGCGCCGTGATGCGGCGGTCGCGGCGTTCCGTGCCAACGGGTTTGCCGCCGACGTGCCAAGCGCCACGATGTACTTGTGGATGCCGTTGCCCGAGGGGATTGCCAGCGCGGCGTTCGCCGATCGGCTGCGCGAAGAGGCCGGCGTCATCGTGCTGCCGGGCTCGGGCTTTGGCGCGGGCGGCGAAGGGTTCTTTCGTATTTCGTTCATTCAATCGGAATCGCGCATCGCCGAAGCCGCCCGGCGGGCCGGTGCGGTGCTTGGCGCCATGCTGAAGGAGTTGGCGTGATGCATCGCCGCGGCCGGGTCGCTCAGGGCGCCGTCCTGCTATTGTCGGCGGTGCTCGCGTGCCGGCCCGCGGCGCCGATCTCTGCACCGGCCGAACCCGTGGCCGCTGCTCGGCCGGAGCCGTCGCGCCCCACGCCCGCGAGTGCGCCGGACCGCGCCGCCCCGGTGCGCGTGCGCCCCGTCGTCAGCGCCGAGGCCCCGCCGCTGGCCCGCGAGTTCCGCGGCGTCTGGGTGGCCTCGGTCGCCAATATCGACTGGCCGTCCAAGCGCACGCTGTCCACCGCCCAGCAGCAGGCCGAGCTCATCGCGCTGCTCGATCGGGCGGCGGCGCTCAAGCTCAACGCGGTCCTCTTCCAGATCCGTCCGGCCGCCGACGCGCTGTACGCGTCGAAGATCGAACCGTGGTCGGAGTACCTCACCGGGGCGCAGGGGCGCGCGCCCGTGCCGTACTGGGATCCGCTCGAGTTCGCGATCCGGGAGGCGCACGCTCGCCATCTCGAGTTGCATGCGTGGTTCAATCCGTATCGCGCGCGACACACCGACGCCAAGTCGCCGTTGGCGCGCACGCACATCGCGCGCACGAATCCGACGCTGGTGAAGCCGTATGCCCGCTATCTGTGGATGGATCCGGGTGAGCCGGCCGTACGTGCGCGCACCCTGCGCGTAGTGCTCGACGTCGTGAAGCGCTACGACGTGGATGGCGTGCATATCGATGACTACTTCTACCCGTATCCGGAGAATGACCGGCGCGGTCGCGCCATCCCGTTCCCCGACGATCGCAGCTGGAAGCGCTATGTGCGCGAGGGGGGCGAGCTGTCGCGCGCCGACTGGCGTCGACGCAACGTCGACCTGCTGGTACAGGCACTCGACGAGGGCGTGCACAAGGCCAAGCCCTGGGTGCGCTTCGGGATCAGTCCGTTCGGCATCTGGCGTCCCGGGTATCCCACACAGGTGCGCGGCTTCGATGCGTACGAGAAGTTGTACGCCGATGCGCGGAAGTGGCTGCGCGAGGGGTGGGTGGACTACTTCACGCCGCAGCTCTACTGGCCCACCACCAAGCGCGAGCAGGCCTATCCGGCGCTGCTCGACTGGTGGGTGAGCGAGAACGTCATGGGGCGGCACATGTGGCCGGGCAACTTCACGTCGCGCGCTGGCGGCGTGGGCTCGGGCGCGTTCTCTGTGGGCGAGCTGGTGGAGCAGATTCGCGTCACGCGGCTGCAGGACGGCGCCACGGGCAATGTGCACTTCAGCATGAAGTCGTTCCTGACCAATCAGGCTGGCATGAACGACACCCTGTTGGTGGGCCCGTACGCCTCCACGGCACTCGTGCCGGCCACGCCGTGGCTCAAGGCGGCCGCCCCCCCGTTGCCGGTCGCTCGTCTGGCGGAAACCACCGCCGGCACCCGCCTGCTGCTGCGCACCACCGGCACCGCGGTGCCGTGGCAGTATGCGATCCGGCTGCGCACCGACACGGCCTGGATTACCATGGTGGTGTCGGGATCCACGACCGCGTGGACCATCCCGAAGGGGACGTCGCCGACTGCGGTGTCGGTGGTGTCGCTCAACCGCGTGGGCACGCAAAGCGCTCCCGTCACCATTCCATTTCCGTCGCGAACCGGCGCTGCCGCCGGCACCACGCCGACACCTGCTCGAGGCCGCTCCGATGCGCCCTGATCCCGTGCCGTACTACTACCGCATCACGTCGGGCATCCGCATCACGGTGCGCCCGACGTATCTCCGCGACCGCTCAAATCCGTTGCTGGGCCAGTTCGTGTTCGGCTACCACATCCGCATCGAGAATGTGGGGGAGCAGGCGTCGCAGCTCCGCACGCGGCGCTGGCTCATTCACGACGAGTCGGTGGGCGATTCGGTGGTCGAGGGGGAAGGCGTGGTCGGCGAACAGCCGCATCTGCTACCCGGACAGGTGCACGAGTACCGGTCGTTCTGCGTGCTTAAGGCACCGCAGGGATGGATGGAGGGCTCGTATCGCTTCGTGCGCGATGATGGCTCCTCGTTCGAGGCGATCATTCCGCGCTTCACACTGGCGGCCGAACCGCGGGCCGACACCGTCTCCTGACGGACACGCGCCGCCTGTTCGTTCAGCGCGGCGGCAGTGTCTCGCTAAAGGCCTCGGTCAACAGCCGCATCGTCGCGTCATCCAGCAGATCGCGCACCATCAGCGCCAGCAAGGCTGCCAGCGCCGGCTCGGCGATGGGCTCGAGGGCGATCTCCTCCCCGACCGCCGCCGGCGTATCGGTGTCCGCCACGGGACGCTTCGTCAGCTGCAGGAGTGGCCCCGTCAAGGCATCGCGGGCCGGCTCGCGACCGCTCCGAGCGATCACCTCGCCGAGGCGCGTGTCGGCGGCTTGGAAGGCGCGCGTCGCCGCGAGGGTCTCGTAGCGGGCAACGACCGCGGCACGATCGGTGGTGCCCAACCCGGCCAGTCGCACGAGAAATCCGCGCACGGCGGCCGTCTCGGGGCCGTACGGCTGCGAGCTCGCCGTGCTCACGACGCGATCGGTGCGACCGGCACCGCATGGCCGAGCAGTTGCAGTCCGTCGTAGACGGTCGGCGCGACCGGCCGCCATCCCGTGGCCAGCAGGGCGTCCACGTTGACGCGCTGGTTGCTGCGGCCGCTGCGCACCGGGGCGTCGCGATCGATCGGGGCACGCGCCACGGGCGCCTCGATCGCGCGACCGGTCAGCACAGCGGCGATCGCCGACGCGCGGAGCGGCGTCCCATCGGCGCAGTTGAATATCCGCGCGCCAGGCGCCCGGTCGTGCTGGAGCAGATGAACGATCGCCGAGACCACGTCGTCTCGCCACGAGAAGTTGCACCACACGTCGCCGGCGGCGAAGGTGGGGTCGGCCAGCCGCGCGGCCGGATCGCGCTGCGGCCCATACAAACCGGCCGCCCGCAGAATGTGCGCGGTGGCGTGTGGATCCCGGGCCACCGTCGCGATGCGCTGCTCGGCGTCGTACAACGCCTGCACCCGCGCGTCATGCGGTGTGATCGCGCTCTGCTCGGTGACCTCGCTGCCGTCTTGCCGGTCGTAGACGCCGGTGCTCGACACGTACAGGATCGAGCGAATCTGCAGGGCCTGCGCCAACGCCACGGCACCGGCAGCTGCGAGCGGATAGAGGCCGTAGTCGTCGCCGCGCGCGCGCGATGGCGCGATACACACAACGAGGTGGTCGATCGGGCTGGTGAACGCCGACCGGACGATGGCCTGCAACGCCGCCGATGGCACCGGCCCCAGCGCCGCGTCGGCGATGTCACCGGTCAGGGCGACGACGTCAGGGTTGGACGAAGGACGAGCACTGCGCTGCAGCGTGGCCACCGGGCCGCCCAGCGCCGCCAATCGCGCCGCCACGGCCTGGCCGAGCCATCCCGGGCCCACCACCAGTGCGGCGCTTCGCATCGGGAACCGTAGGGGATCTGTCGGCATCAGCAGCGGAATATGCGCCGATGCGCCGCCGCGGCACAGGTGATCGCCGACGATCGGTCAGCGCAGCAGGAAATACCAGACGGCGCCACCGGCCGCCACGGCCGCACCCATCGCGACGCCGATCAGGCCGGCGCGGTTGCCGGGCTTCTGCTTTACCAACCGATTCGACTTCGTCGTGCGTCGGGTCGGCACCACACGCGGTGCCATCGCTGCGCCAACACCGGCTTCATCGAGCTCGGCCGGCGTGCTCGGCGCTGTGTGCTCGGCACGGAAGGCCGGCGCGGCACTGCCGAAGGCAGGCGTCGTCGAACCCCTGCGGGCATCGGGCGCCGGGTCGGGAGCGCTCAAATCCCCGTAGCCGTGCTCGACCACGATGCCGAACGCCGCGGAGGGCTCCTCGTCGGGCGCCAGCGGAAAGTCGAACATGTCGACGAGGTCGATCGTGGAGGGCTCGTTCGGCGTGGGCTGCTCGTCGACGACATCGCTCACCGGCTCGACATTCACGGGCTCGTAACTCGCCGGCTCGAAAGTCGCCGGCTCGAAGTCCATCGATTCGACGCTCATCGGCTCGACCGGGGTGTCCACCACCGTTTCAAAGGCGGCGAGAATCTCGGCGTCGTGATTGCCCGGCGGCGGAACCGCGATCACCCCCGGGGGCGTCGTGCGCAGCAGCACGTCGGTCACGGCGACGGCATCGCGGAGCGGTTGATCGTCGTCCCACTCGGCGTGCTCGGCCTGTTCGGTGACCGAGGCGTGCGCGTACACCGCCTGCTCGGCCCCCGCGGCCCGTTCGGCATCCGTCAGGGCGGCGGCGAGTGCCGATTCGGCGGCGGCCACATCCGCGCGCTGCGCGGGGTCTCGCAGCATGTCGGCCCGCATGCGCAGGGGCTCGATCCGGTCGATCAGCCGATCGGCCCGGAACGTGGACATGCCATGGGCATCGAGCAGTGCATGCAGGCGGAGCAGCAGCGGCTCCGCGCTCGCGGGATCTCCATCGGCGAGGGCAAGGCGGGCCGCGTTGTCGAGCATCGACACCAGGCGCACGTCGTCATCGCCCACGTGGCGTTCGGCGGCAGCGATGGCGCGCTGGATCAGCGCCTTCGCCTCGCTGAGCCGTCCGGACGCGCCCAGCATGACGGCGAGATCCATGCGCGCGCGCGCCACCGGCATGGCGTCCTCACCGGCGATGGCCGCCCGGAGCGCGCAGGCCCGCTGCGCGTGCTGCAGGGCATCGTCGGTACGACCGGCGCGGAAACACGCTTGCGCGAGATTGCCGAGGATCAGCGCCAACGCATCGTGCGAGTTCACATCGGGCGCACGGCGTGCCAACACGTCGGCCGCGGCGGCAAACGCCTCGGTCGCCTCATCCCACTCCGCCGCAGCGGCCAGGGACAAGCCTCTCGTGTTGTCATCCATCCAGTCGTCGTGTTCGGAGCGCACCGTTCGGTGTGGCATCAGAAGTTCATGCATCGCTTGAGGTTGACGCGCCGTCGCCACACCGCGTCACCGCGGGAGGCGCGAGTTGGCCAGCGGTGTGACGCTCGTGCGCAGCGTGATACGGCGGCCACGGATTCATGGCGACCTGAGCGCGCTGCCAAGCCAACCCGGATCGGCTGCTGCCATGTTTCAATATGCCACGCTCTGCCACGATGCGGCCACCCGATGGCAACGAAATCCCCAGCGAGAGACCGCGATGCGTTGACTCGGTCTTGCGCCGACGTAGGTTGGACCCCATGACGCTGACGTCTCCGACTCGTCCTCGTGACAATGGCCGCCGGCGGCGCGCGCGCTCGTTAACGCGACGTGCTGCGTTGGGGGCGCTGCTGAGCTGCGCGATGCTGGGGTGCAACCGCGACAAAGGGGTGACGATCTCCGGCAATGTGCCGGGTCTCGACACGCTCGGCTATCGTGGCGACTCACTGGTCGCGTGGGCTGAGCGC
This sequence comes from Gemmatimonas sp., assembly GCF_044376735.1. Classification (GTDB taxonomy): domain Bacteria; phylum Gemmatimonadota; class Gemmatimonadetes; order Gemmatimonadales; family Gemmatimonadaceae; genus Gemmatimonas. Next base: position 8,602 of record NZ_JBILKJ010000041.1, on the reverse strand, counting down.
CGATCGTCCGCGCTGCGCGATTCCCTGCAGTTGCTGAACGACCCGACCCGTCAAAAGGCGGGCGATACGTCGGTCGACCGCACGGATCCAATAGGTGGTGCGGTCTCCGGTCCCCCAAGCCGCTTGACGGCTGGGCAGGAGATGAGTCGACGCGCGCAGGCACGCGGCGATTCCATGGCGCGCGCGATCGCCCAACGGCTGGCCGGCGCGGACAGCGGCGACGGAGGGGCGCGTCGCGATTCGCTGCGCGGCATCGTGACGCTGATCGGCGTCGAGCCAGCGCGTGTGGTGGTGCTGCGGGCCGAGGGCATCGACGTCACGCTCAGCGGCATGGCGGCGACCTCGTTGCGTCGACTGGCTGGCACCGAGGTGGCGGTGCGCGGCGTGAAGGTCACGCCGCGCGACATCGTGGTGCGCGACTACGTCGTGCGCGCCTCCGGCGGCGTGCCGGCATGGGATGGCACGCTCGAGGACGGCGGCGAACTGCGCCTTTCCGACGGCACGGGGCGCAAGCGGCTGCCGTCGGTGCCGGGGCCGCTGCGCGGCCTGGTTGGGACACGCGTGTGGGTGGCCTTCAAGCCGGGCAGCGCGACCGCCGACTCGTACGGGATCATCGGTCGGCGGTAAGTCGGCGGCAGGTTGGCGGTACGCGCGTCGTGCCGCCCGGTCTTTACGCTTCGCGGATCGCAGCCATCGGCGTGGCCTTGTACACATCGCGGCTGGTCAACAAGCCGATCGCCATGGTGAGCAGCAGCATGCCCACCGCGATCACGAACGTCGGGCCGACCGCCGGGTCGAACGGGTCCTTGAACACGAATCGTGTGAGCCCCCACGCGCCGGCGAACGCCAGCACCATGCCGGTGAGCGCCCCGAGGGCCCCCAGCGCACCGTACTCCGCCAGCAACACGCGCGCCACCTGCGCCCGTGATGCCCCGAGCGTTCGCAACAGCACGCCCTCGCGCAGGCGGGCGCGTCGCGTGGCGGCCACCGCACTGAACAGCACGGGGATACCCATGGCCAACGAGAACAGGCCAAGGAAGCGGATGGCCAAGGTCACCTTGTCCACGATGGCCCCGATGGTCTGACGCACCAGCGTGAGATCGACGCTCGAGACGTTCGGGAAGCGCCGCACGATGTCGCGCTGTACGGCCGCAATCGCCGGTCCGGCCGGCACGTTCGCGACCACGACGAACTGTTGCGGGGCCCGGCGCAGCGCCTCGGGGGCGAACACCACGAAGAAGTTGGCCTCGAATCGCGCCCAGTTCACCGTGCGCAAACTGGTGACGATCGTGGTGACCGGCACACCCTGCACATTCCACGTGACCGTGTCGCCCAACGTCACGCCCAGGTCGGCGGCGAGATCGCGCTCGAACGAGACTTCGAACGGTGCGTCGGGATTGGCGGCGCGCGCTTTGGCCCGCGTGGCCGAATCGGCGAACCACCGGCCGGCCACCAACGTTTCCGATCCCACGATGGAGTCGCGATACGTACTGCGGTACTCGCGGCGCAAGGCCCATCCCGCCCGACGCGTGCTGGAGTCGGCCATCAACGATGACATGTTGCGACCGTTCAGCGCGTCGATGCGCATGGTGACGATGGGGGTCTGCTGCACGATCGGATGCTGCCGGGCGCGCAACAGGGAGTCGAGCGGGGCTGCCTGATCATCCTGCACGTCGAAGAAGAGCAGGTTGCCGGCCGATCCGGCCGAGGTGGTCTGCACCCGACTGAGCAGATTCGCCTGCACGAGATACACGGTGCTGAGCAGGAACGCGCCGAAGCCGAGGGCGAGCGTGACGGCGCGGGTCTGATTGGCGGGGCGATGGAGATTCGCGATGCCCTGACGCAACTCGAACGGCCACGACGGCCGGGTACTGCGGCGTGCCGCGGCGATGAGCAGCGTGGCGGCGATCCAGAGCACCAGCACCGCGCCGCCGATGGCCGCGCTGATGTAGAGCCCCTGGCGCACGTCCCCGATGCGCGACACCACGATGCCAATGATGCTGCCCACCAGCAGCGCATCGACCGTCAGGCGCGCGGGATCGTTCCACTCGCGGGGCAGGGCCGTGTTGTCCATTTCGCGGCGAATCGCCTGCAACGGCGACACGCGACGCAGTGCGAGCAGCGGCCGCATGGCGAACACCAGCGACACCCACACGCCGGTGGCGAGTCCCAGGATCAGCGGTCGCGGTTCGAGGGCGAGTTCGACATCGATGGGGAGGAAGTCGGATACCACGCCGGGGAGCAGGAACTGCACGGCGACGCCAAGCACGGTGCCGGCGATCGCGCCCACGAGCCCCATGGCAGCCGACTGCACCACGTACAACGTCAACACCTGGCGGCTGGTCGCCCCCAGGCACCGCAGCACGGCCACCGTGTCGATCTTGGCCGACACGAAGGCGTTCACGCCGCTGGCCACACCGATGCCGCCCAACAGCAGCGCGATGAGGCCGATGATGCTGAGGAAGTCGGCCAAGCGGGCCACCGACTCGGTGAAATCCCGCTCGGTGTCCGCCACCGTACGCACGCGTACGCGGGTGCGGGCGGCGCCCGACAGCAGCCCCGACGCCGAATCAGGCGCCGGCGCGGTCGCGCTCCGCGTCGCGGCGGTGTCGGCTGGCGGCGGCTCGTCGTCGCCCCCCGGTCCACGGCGCTCCTCGCCGCGGGCTTCCTGCGCTTCCTGCAGTGCGGCCGCCTTGGGGTCGATCCGACGCCGGAGGTCGCGCGCCACCGTCTTCGCGGCGGCCGGCGTGGCCAGCGACGCGGGGAGCTTGAGCACCACGTCGTACTCGGCCCGGCTGCCGAACTTCAGCAGGGCGGTGGCGTCGAGCCACTTATCCGACACGTACACACGGGGCCCGATGACCGCCGTGATGCCGGCATCGCCGGGCACGTTGCCCAGCGTCCCGGCGATCAGGAACAGCTTCTGGCCGAGGCGGAGCGAATCGCCGACCGCGGCGTCGAGGGCGACCAGCAGCGACGGATCGACGAACACGATCGACTCATCGTGCACGCGCGACCAGGCGTTCGCGGGAACGGTTTCGATTTCGCCGTAGAACGGATAGCCGGGTGACACGGCGCGCACCTGCACGAGCCGCGTGCCCCCCGACGGCTCGGCCAGCGCCATACTGGCGAAGGTCGTGACGCGGGAGGTGGCGATCTTGTCGGCGCGCAGCGAATCGAGCAGCGTGTCGACGACGGCCGGGAAGGCGGCGCGCGCCTGCAGCGCCATGTCGCCACCCAGCAACGTGCGCGACTGCTCGCGGATCGAACGCGTGACGTTCCCCGCGAACGAGTCGATCGCCACCAGCGCGGCCACGCCGAACGCGATGGACGACATGTACAGCGCCAAGCGACGACGGGCCGTGCGACTCTCCCGCCAGGCGAGGCGGAGCAGCGCCTGCGTGGTCATGAAGCCGACGGCGCCGCGGCCGGCTCGTGGCTGATGTCTTCCACCACCACGCCGTCGCGTAACCGGATCGTGCGCTGCGTGCGCGCGGCGAGGGCGATGTCGTGGGTGACCAGCACGATGGTGCAGCCGCGCTCGCGGTTGAGGGCCTGCAGCAGTTCGACGATCCGCTCGCCGGTCGCGCCGTCCAGGTTCCCGGTGGGTTCGTCGGCGAACAGAATGCGCGGCTCGTTTACAAAGGCGCGGGCCAGCGCCACGCGTTGCTGCTCGCCCCCCGAGAGCTGCTGCGGGAAATGGTGCGTGCGATCCCCCAGTCCGACGCGGGTGAGCAGGTCGCGGGCGCGAATCGTGGCCTCCCGGGCGGAGACGGCGCCGGAGAGTTCGAGCGGCACCTGCACGTTCTCGAGCGCCGTGAGCGTGGGGATGAGCTGAAAGCTCTGGAACACGAAGCCGACTTTCTCGCCACGCAGTTTGGCGCGACGATCTTCGTCGAGACTTCCGAATTCTTCGCCGTCGAGCGACACTGTGCCCTGTGACGGGGTATCCAGTCCGGCGAGCAGTCCGAGCAACGTGGTCTTGCCACTGCCGGACGGCCCGACGATCGACACGAAGGCGCCTTGCGGCACATCGAACGACACGTCGCGCAACACCGTGAGGCGTTGCGTGCCGCTCTGATATTCCTTGGTTAACCCACGGGCAACGAGCATGCGATTGGAACGGAAGAGGAAAGTCGGTCGCCGGGTGGCGAGTACGGCACTCGTGGCCCTGACGGTATGGGGAACGGCCTGTAGCACCAACGGCGACGCCGGTCGTTCGGGTTCAGCCGCTGGCGGACCGGCGTCGGAAGAAAGAACCGGGGAGAGCGGCGCGGCGGCAACTGCTGCGCCGCAATCTGCCACGAACGGTGCCGATACGGCCAAGCCGTCGGAGCGCTCGCGGGTGTCGCGCGTGGTTTTTTTGGGTACGAGTCTCACCGCGGGACTGGGGCTCGATCCCGACGTGGCGTATCCGGCGCTGCTGCAGCGCAAGGCGGATTCGGCGGGCTATGCCGTTCGCATCGTGAACGCCGGGCTGAGCGGCGAGACCTCGGCCGGCGCGCTGCGTCGGGCGGGGTGGGTGCTCGATCAGCCGGCGTCGCTGGTGGTGCTCGAGGTGGGGGCGAACGATGGGCTGCGGGGGGTGGACCCTGACTCCACGTATGCGAACATCGTGGCGCTGGTGAAGGTGGTGCGGGCGCAGCGGCCGGAGGCCGGGGTGGCGCTGGTGCAGATGGAGGCGCCCACGAATCTCGGCGGGAGCTACACCACCCGGTTTCATCAGGCCTACGTGCGGGCGGCGAAGGAGACGGGCGTGCCGTTGCTGCCGTTCCTGTTGGAGGGGGTCGCGGGCGATGCCCGGCTCAATCAGGCGGATGGTATCCATCCGAACCCGGAGGGGTCGAAGCGGGTGGCCGACACCGTGTGGCGCGGGCTGTCGCCCTTACTGGCGCAGCTGACCGGCGGCTGACGACGTCGTCGGCGCGGTTGGCGCTCGTGGCCGGGTCCCTTCCGGAGCTGCGGCCGTCTGGTTACTTTTAGAGGCTGCGCGGTAATCACTCGTCGGTCGTTCGCTGACCGACGTCCGGGAACCGCGCGGCATTCCGGCTGGTATCCTGCGGGGGGCGTTCCCCCGATGTCCCCTGTTCGAAGGTGTCGTTCGCATGGCCTTTTCTGCGACCCAGATCCGACGTGGCATGGTCCTCGTGTTCGAGGGCGATCCGTGCCGAGTCGTCGAGTTTCGTCACCACACGCCGGGCAACCTGCGGGCCATGGTGCAGGCGAAGCTGAAGAACCTGCGTACGGGTTCGAACTTCGAGCATCGGTTCCGCGCGGCGGACACGATCGTGAAGGCGGACATGGAAACGCAGGAACTGGAATTCATGTACCAGGGCGGCGATGTGTTTCACTTCATGAACATCGCGAACTACGACCAGATCGAGATGGACGAAGAGGCGCTGGGCGATTCGGCGCCGTGGATGCAGCCGGGCATGAAGATCCTGGCCGAGTACTACAACGGCCGTCCGATCGGCATCGAGCTGCCGAACTCGCTGATCTTCGAGATCGTCGAGACGGCGCCGGTGGTGCGTGGCGCCACGAAGACGGCGTCCTCCAAGCCGGCGAAGCTGTCGAACGGCGTCACGGTGAACGTGCCGGAGTTCGTCGAAGAGGGCACGCGCATCCGCGTGAACCCCACGACGGGCGAGTATCTGGAGCGGGCGAAGGACTGAACGCGTTCGACCGATGAATAAGTCGGGGTGAAGTATGGCGGCCCCGCTTGCAATCGGCCTTTCGTCTGGTTACAGTTTGCGTCTCCCATCGGTTGTCATCCCTGGTGACGACCGTGCGACAGTTGGCTTCGAACGTGCTGGGTGCAAGCACACGCGTTCGTCGATGGTGGCCGTAGCTCAATCGGTTAGAGCACCGGATTGTGATTCCGGGGGTTGCGGGTTCAATTCCCGTCGGTCACCCTGGTCACTCTGCAAGCGCTGGTAGGGCACAGCGCTTCAGGAGGTCCGTAGCTCAATTGGTAGAGCACCGGTCTCCAAAACCGGCGGTTGGGGGTTCGATTCCCTCCGGGCCTGTTGGAAAGACAGTTTGGAGTGAGGTGTCGCGAGTTTTGAGTACAACGGGCGCTGCAAGGCGAACGGAGCGGGGAGTGATCGCGACCAGCGATCGCGACTGGACATGAAAGTTCCGCCGTGGCCTCGCGCCTCGGCGCGAGACCACGGCGGTATCGTCTAGGGGACTAGGACACAGCCCTCTCAAGGCTGGAACACGGGTTCGAATCCCGTTACCGCTACTGAAGGTGCTGTTGCAGGGCATGTACGACGTAGACTCTGGCTCCATCGTCTATCGGTTAGGACACGACCCTTTCAAGGTTGAGAGACGGGTTCGATTCCCGTTGGAGCTATCAGCTCCCCGTGGAGCTGGCTGATGCAGGTGCAGGTGTTGTTGGGGGCGTAGCTCAGTTTGGTTAGAGCACTCGACTGTCACTCGAGAGGTCGCGGGTTCGAGCCCCGTCGCTCCCGTTGTTCCGCGGATGTTTGGGATGTTGGCGCAGGTGGAGTTTCCGCGAACACAGAAGCAGTGCTGCAGGTGTTGTACGCCCTCGTGGTGGAATTGGTAGACACGCTACTTTGAGGTGGTAGTGCTTAACGGCGTCGCGGTTCGAGTCCGCGCGAGGGCACTGTTTACCGCTGGATAGCAGGACACGGCACCTCACCGTGCGATCGAACGCCACAGTAGCTCAGTGGTAGAGCACCCGATTCGTAATCGGGCGGTCATCGGTTCAATCCCGATCTGTGGCTCTGGATGGTTCAGAGCTGTGTAGGCAAGGCGGCCCGTCTCTCGCGAGACGGGCCGCTTTTTTGTGGTGTGGCGCGACCTGCCCACCGTGCGATTGCGGGATCCGGCACATTGCCGTACACTTGTACGTACACCTGTACAGGAGTACTGCCGTGAGCACACCCGCCGAGTTCAGCGCCGCGTCCGCGCTTGTCCTGCTGGCCAGTCACGCCGAGCACGCATCGACGGTGAAGGCGACCAGGGCGCGGGAGCAGTTCTTCCCCCTGCTGGAATCGGTTGTCAACGACGAGCGCTGCGTCGTCTTCGTCGAACACAAGGATCTCCCGGGGCGCGGGATGTTGGTCAGCGAGCGCTATCAGCAGTACGTCCGGCAGCTCGAAGCAACGGTACGCGCCCTGCTCGCACCTACCGCTGGACCGAGCTTCATGCTCGCCGGTTCCGTGTCGGTCTCAGCCAACGGCGACGACCTCGAGGCGAGCATCGCGTCGTTGCGCACCGACCATGCCGAGCGCACGGCGGCCAAGTTCGACATGCGTTGATGGCGTCCATGATTGCGGTGACAGACACGCACAGCCTGTTGTGGTATGCCGATCCGCGCGCGCACAGGAAGCTGGGGCGCAACGCGCTGTTGTTCTTTCAGCGCGTCGATCGGCGGGAGGCGGCAGTCTATGTCCCTGCGCTGGTACTGGCCGAGGTGGGCGAACTCGCGCACCTTGGCAGGATCGATCTGGGAGTTCCCTTCACTGATTGGATGGACGGGGTGTTCAGTAACGCGTGTATTCTCTCGCAGCCGCTCACCCACGAGATCGTGCGCACGGCCCACAACCTGTTTGCCATTCCCGAACGGGGAGACCGCCTGATCGCGGCCACCGCCGCCGCGCTCGATGTCCCGTTGATTACCCGGGATCCCGAGATTGCGTCATGCGCGAACGTCGCGCTCCTGTGGTAAGGCCGACGGCAGCCCTCATCACCCCGCTCCTTATGCGTTCCACGGCCGCCCGTACTATGCTGACCGCGATGGCCCTCTTCGTCGCGCCCCTGTTCGTGCCCGCACCGTTGCCCGCCCAGCCGGCGAACAGCGGGCTCACGCGGCTGATCGAGGCGGAACTGTCGCGCTTCCCCGCGCGCACCGGCGTGTACGTGAAGCATCTCACCACCGGCGAGGAAGCCGCGGTTCGCGCCGACGAGGCGTTCAGCAGCGCCAGCGTGATCAAGCTCACGATCCTGGTACGTGCGTTTCAGTTGGTCGACCAGGGGAAGCTCAACCTCGCCGAACGCGTCGAAATCCGACGCGCCGATCTGCGTGATGGATCGGGGGTGCTGCAGTACCACGATCTCGGGCAGACGCCCACCGTCAAGGATCTGCTCACCGAGATGGTGATCACCAGCGACAACGTCGCCACCGATCAACTGCTCACGCGGGTCGGCGGCGTGGACAGTCTCAATGCTTGGCTCAAGGCTTCGGGCTTTGCCCACCTGAGCATGGTGGCGCGTGGGCATGTATACCGGCGCAAGATTCTCGAACTGGTCAATCCCGCGTTCGCGCAACTCACGGCCGAGGAAACCACGGGACTGCAGTACGCGCAGCAGGGCGACGCGCTGTTCGGGCTGTATGCGTCGCTCTTCACCGGTGAGCGCGCGAAGTGGGTCGACATGGTGCGCGATCCGGCCAACCGGAAAACTCTGGCCGATGGCCGGCTCCGGCTCCCGGTGCAGGATCACGCCTACTGGCTGGGCGACATGAACCCGCGCGAAACGGGGCGACTGCTCGAAGCCATCGAACGCGGCACCATGACGTCGCCTGCCAGCACCGCGCTGATGCGCACGATGCTCCGCCGCCAGCAGGCCGGTG